>JAMFRX010000023.1 GCA_026224995.1 Puia dinghuensis | reverse complement strand
GGCAGGCCAAAGCGGCGGGCATGAAATATGCCGTCCTCACCACCAAACATCACGAAGGCTTTTGCAATTTCGATTCTAAGTTCACCGATTATAAATCCACCAACACCCCAGCCAAGCGGGATCTGGTAAGGGAATATGTGGACGCCTTCAGGGCTCAGGGATTGAAGATAGGCTTCTACTATTCCCTGCTGGACTGGCATCACCCGGACTATACCATTGACGAGATCCACCCGCAGTCGCCGAAAGACAAGTCTGATACGGCCTACGCCCGTCTCAACAAAGGCCGGGACATGGCGAAATATCGGCAATATATCCGCAACCAGATCACCGAGCTGCTCAGCAACTACGGTAAGATCGATATCCTGTGGCTTGACTTCTCCTTTCCAAGAAAGGATGGCCATGGAAAAGGCAAGGATGACTGGGGGTCAGTCGAATTGCTTAAGCTGGTACGTAAGCTCCAGCCTGGCATAATCGTGAACAACCGGCTCGACCTTCACGAGTTTGCCGATGGCCAGGACTTCGAAACGCCGGAACAGGTATCGTCGAAAGAGCTGGCTGGGTTCCGGGGCAAGACCTGGGAGACCTGTCAGACCTTTTCAGGCTCCTGGGGCTACTACAGGGATGAGAACACCTGGAAAACACACCGGCAGCTGCTGGACCTGCTCATCACCTCCGTTGCCAATGGCGGTAACCTTATCCTCAACGTGGGGCCTACTTCCCGGGGAGAATTCGACTATCGTGCGAAGAATGCGCTCGACAGCATGGGGTATTGGATGCATGCGAATAGCTGCGCCATCTATGGATGCACCTTCGCACCGGCGGAATACGGTGTGCCGGTCAATTCCCAGCTGACCTATAATGCCCTGACGCGAAGGCTATATATTCACCTCTATGAATACCCTTCCGATGGGGAGCTGGTGCTTCCGGGCTATGCGGGCAAGATCAAATATGCCCAGTTCCTCCACGATGGCTCAGAACTCAAATATTCGCCGCAGGAAACGGCGCCTTCCGATTTAGTGCTCACGCTTCCCGTCCGCAAACCCCGCTACGAGATCCCCGTTATCGAGCTGGTGCTTCAATAACATTTGAAATTCCCGCTCAAAAAAAGTTGGGGGTTTCATTTTTCCTATTATCTTTATAAAAGAATCGAAGACTTTTGTTCGTTTTTTAAAAACTACTGCATGGTTGGTGCCAAACCCTGGAATAGGGCCAATGGAATTTGTAAAGAATTGTATTACAACAAGTCCATGTCCTGTTTGGACCTGAGCAAAAGGATTAAAAAAAGTTTGCCGCACACCTCGCTGCGGTTGAACGAATTGATCGCAAAAGGCGCCGTTGTGGAAAACGGCTACGCCCCTTCCACTGGTGGGAGAAAGCCCCTGATGTATTCCCTGGCCGGTGATTTTATGTTTACGCTCGCGGTGGCAGTGGACCAATTTGTAGTGAGAATGGTCTTGATGGATATGCAGCGTCAAATGGCCTCGCAGGTCCATGAGGCAACGATCAACTTTTACGAAAACATTGGATATGCCAAGGCCTTGGCCGATGAGATAGAAAATTATGTCTCGGCTTCCGGCGTCGACAAAGATCAAATTGCCGGTATTGGGATCGCGATGCCCGGATTTATTGATGCTGACAAGGGGATCAATTATACAATTGCGGGGTCTGCCCCGATCGTCCCGATCATCTCGGAAAAGCTCGGTATAAAGGTTTATGTGGATAATGATTCCAGCGTCATTGGCCTTGCAGAACAAAAGTTCGGGGCGGCCGGGAAAATAAAGAATGCGATGGTCATCAACATTGGCTGGGGTGTTGGCCTTGGATTGATCCTGGATGGCCGGCTGTTCCGTGGGACCAACGGGTTTGCCGGTGAGTTCAGCCACATTCCTATGTTTTCCAATAACAAGCTTTGTGCTTGCGGGAAACACGGCTGCCTCGAAACGGAATCTTCGCTCACCGTGATCGTTGAAAAAGCTAAGGAGCGGTTACGGAACGGAGAGCTTTCTTCACTTACCAGTAAAGAAATTGAAAACGACAATATCGAGCGTTCATTCCGGTCGGTGAAAGACGCGGCCCTAAAGGGCGACAAGCTGGCCATCGGGCTGTTTTCAGAAGCCGGGTACAATATCGGCAGGGGCGTCGCGATCCTGGCCCATTTGCTCAACCCCGAGCTGATCGTACTCAGCGGCAGAGGCGCTTCGGCAGGGAAGATATGGGAAGCGCCCATCCAGCAGGCATTGAATGAACACTGTATACCACGGCTTTCCGAAAACTTGAAAATAATCGTATCGAAATTGGGACACCAAGCGGAATTGCTCGGCGCAGCCGCCCTGGTAATGGAAGGTTTTGATGAGAACGACATGGATAGCTACGTAGAATCCTATAGAAAAAAAATGGCCGTATAACATTGAGGATCGCCGGCAGCCTGCTGCCAAATTAGACACACTGCAAACCAAAATAACAACATAATGAAAATGCTGCTTAAGCCATCGCTGCTTTTACTGGTGGCGACCCTGTGCTTTTTTTGCGCAAGCGCACAGGATACCAAAAAAACGATTGCGGGAACGATCACCGATTCATCCGGTGCACCGGTGACAGCCGCGACTGTTCACGAAAAGGGCAAGAATAATTTTACAACCTCTGACGGCACCGGTCATTTCATAATTAATGTAACGCGTGGCGCGGTCCTGGAGATCAGCTACACCGGGTTCCAGACCGTGAGCGTTGGCACCGACGATGCCTCGCCGACAATCATCATACGCTCCGGCGGTGGTCAGATCGAACAGGTGGTGGTAACAGCCCTGGGTATAAAACGACAGAGAAAGTCCCTGGGTTACGCTGTGCAGGAAGTTAAGGGCGAGACCCTGGAGGCAATTAAAGATCCCAACCTGACCAACGACCTCTCGGGGCAGGTAGCCGGTTTGCAGATCGTGCGCTCCGGTAATGGCCCTGCGGGTTCCTCGCAGATCAAGCTTAGAGGCAATAACTCGCTCACGGGGATCTCACAACCCCTCATCGTCATAGACGGTATGCCCGTAAGCAATAACACCGGCAGGCAAGGTGTAAAATCTACAAATGATTTTTACAACCCTTCGCTGGATAATGGTAACGGCTTGAGCGATATCAATCCGGACGATATCGCGACGCTCACCGTACTAAAAGGGCCCGCGGGCGCCGCGCTCTATGGCTCACTGGGCGGTAACGGTGTCATTCTCATCACTACTAAAAGCGGTCAGAAACAGCCGGGCGCCGGCATCTCGATCTCTTCAACGGTGGGTACCGAAAGTATTTTTACCGCGCCGAAAACGCAAAATGTATTCGGCCAGGGATCAAATAATCTATTTGATGCTGCCGCCACCACGAGCTGGGGACCCAAGATGACCGGGCAGGCCGTCACCGATTATTCCGGAGCCAGCGTCCCGTACCAACCCTATAATAACGTTCGCAACTATTTAAATGGCGGCGTCCAGTCCACGCAGAATATTTCTTTCCAGCAACAATTGAATGCTACATCGATCTATGCGTCCTATAGCCGGCTGGATGATAAAAGCATTATCCCGGGTGCAAGCCTGGCGAGGAACAACATCACGACGAGAGCGGTGACCAAGCTAGGGCAAGATCAAAGATGGACCATCGACACCAAGGTCCAATATATCAATGCCACGGCTAAAAATCGCCCGCTGGAAGGGTCGAATACCAGCAACATCTTTCTTACCCTCAACACCCTCCCCAGAAGCCTCGACATCAGGCGATTCAGCAATGACGTGGATTCCGCCGGCAAGATGATCTGGTACACACCAAAAGGCGGTCAGGACAACCCCTATTGGGATTCGAAATATAAGCTCAACCAGGATACCCGGAACCGTTTTATCCTATACGCGTCGGTCAAGTATCAGTTCACGAGCTGGCTGGATGCACAGGTCATCGGGTCGGACGATACGTACACTACCGCTTCGGATGCAAAAACATATGCGGGCAGCCCAAACAACCTATCCGGCAGCTATAGTCAAGGCAACGACAACTATTATCAGACCAATTACAGCACCCTGATAACCGCCAAAAAGGAGAATTTATTCGGAAAGCTGGGCGGCTATATCACAGTAGGGGGTAATCTCCAGTCCTACCAGGACAATGCGTTTCAGGGAAGCGCGGGAACCTTACGGGTACCCAACCTCTTCACTGTCAACAATGCTGTAGGCAACCCGGTGTTTACCCAGTCGTTCTCCGCTAAAACCATCAACTCCGTATACGCTTCCTTCGAGGCCGATTATGACGGCTTTTTGTTCTTGAATGCCACCTGGCGTAACGACTGGTCCTCTGCCTTAAGCAAGGCAAACCGGTCCTTCTCCTATCCATCCGTAAATGCGTCATATGTATTTACGGATATGATCCAAAACCATGGGGGAACACTGCCCTCCTGGTTGAGCTTTGGCAAGGTGAGGGCCGGCTATGCGACCGCGGGCAGCGACCTGGATCCTTATCAGCTCTATAATAACTATCAGATCGGGCTCGATCCCAACAACAATACCACGGCACAGCCGACGACCACCCCCCAGGGTGTCGTCTTATACAATCCTAACGTCAAAAGCCAGTTGATCAAGTCCACCGAATTAGGCACGGAAATGCGGTTTTTCAAGAGCGGTCTGCTCGGCTTCGATTTCACCTGGTATAAATCGAACGCGACTAACCAGATCATTTACTTGCCCCTGGACCCTTTGAGTGGGTATAACGCTAAGATCGTCAACACGGGGAATATCCAGAACGCAGGTGTCGAATTATCCGTAGATGCACGCATCCTATCCAAGCCCGGTGGTTTCAACTGGACGACGAGCATCAATTATGCGCACAATAACAACACGATAAAATCGCTTTACCCCGGGGTGACCAGGTATCAGTTGCCCGGAGGCGGCTTCGATCAGATCTCGGTAAATGTACTAGCCGGTCAGGAGTATGGACAAATTTATGGGACGAAGATCGTTCGGGTTACCGACCCCAAAGACGCGAACTACGGAAAGCCGATCCTGAGCAATGGTCTGCCTCAGCAAACCCCTTACGACACCTTATTGGGCAATCAGCAGGCACGACATCTCATCGGCTGGACCAACAGGTTCTCGTATAAACATTTTTCGCTGTCGGTATTGCTGGACGCCAGCCTCGGAGGAAAAGAGTTCTCTTATACCCTGGCAAGTATGGAAGGCGCGGGTACTGCTGCCGCTACGGTCGTAAACGGACGTAGGGATTCGATTGTCCTCGCAGGCGTACAGGGTACCGCTGGCAGCTATACGGCCAACGGCACGAAAGTCTCGCCGCAGCAATATTGGGCCGCCCTGTTAACAGGCAACACCGGGATCACGGAAGCCAACCTCTACAATGCCAGCAATATCCGCATCCGGAATGTCCAGCTGTCTTATTCGCTGCCTAAGAGTGTGCTGGCGGGAAGCGTTTTTCAGCGGGCGTCACTGACATTCTCCTGCAATAACGTATGGTTGATCTCGAGCCACATGCATGGGCTGGATCCGGAGTCCTCTTATGCCACCGGCTCGCCAGCCATCGGTTTCGAGAGTGGGGCCGTCCCGTCCACGAGGACTTATCTTGCCACGCTTTCCTTTGGCTTTTAAGTAATATTCATCAATTAATATTGCAACAATGAAAAAGATAACTATAAAATACCTTGTGTTACCGGCACTCATCCCGATAATGCTTTTCTCCTGCAAAAAATTCACCGACGTCAACACAGATCCGAACGCTGCAAGCAGCAACCAGGTGCAGCCGGAATACTTTATCGACAATGCCATCACCACGGCCCAAATGAATCCCGATCCTTCCGAGCGTTGCTTTATGCTTTACTGGGCCGCAGCCGGACACCAGATCTCGGACGCGGACGGTGCTACGTTCTCCTGGGGCTCCTATAACGATGGGTGGACCAGCGATTATTACAATAACCAGGCAAGCGCGCTTACCTACATTAACAATGCGATCACTGTTGGAAACCAGCAGCTGGCTGCGGGAACGCAAAAGCTTTACACTCAAAACCTGATCTGGGTAGCCAGGATCTGGCGCGTCTATCTGCTCAGCGAACTGAGCGACGGTTTTGGCCCCTTGCCTATCAATGGGTTTCAGGGCGTGAACCCGACTTTTTCAGACGTAAAGACCGTCTACTATTATATGCTCAGCGAATTGGACAGCGCCAGCGCGGGGATCAATCTAAATAGCGACGCATCTCCTTCTTCCGCAGCGTCGGATGATCCGGCGTATGGCTACAACCTGCTCCATTGGCAGCAGTATGCCAACTCCATGCGGCTGCGGTTGGCCATGCGGCTTTCCGAGGTCGACCCGGCCAAGGCACAAGCAGAGTACGAGGCCGCAGCGGCCACCAACAATTTTATCAGGGATACCCTCGCGGCTTTCCGGTTGCAAGAAGTTCCGGGCTATAATAGTTTAACAGGCGTGTATACCCGTCCCTATTATCTGGCCCCAATAGCCGTTACCTTGAACAACCTCATGGTAAACCTGGGTGGGGTAAGCTCTGCAAGTCAACTGCCTAACGTCGTTACAGAACCGACGGAGCAGGCTGCCGCCCTTGCCAATGTGAAACCGCAGAACTATATCGGCCAGTATCTGCCGAACGTGCTCACCACGGCGACCAACAACCCATATGCGCCCTATTATATGGATGGGATGCCCGGCACGATCGATCCGCGGGCCTACCAGATCTTTTTCATTCCCGGCAATAACGCCAGCGGCGGCTATCCCGCCATTGCCAATGGTTCAGCCATTGACAGCATTACCAAGGGCACCTTCCTGAACCCGGATGGCACCCCCTTCAAGACATTCAATGCGGCCTTTACCTGGAACCCCGTGTATGATGGGAACTGGGGCGCAAAAGGTGGTTTTCAAAACATCCTCGACACCATGCAAAATATTGGAATCACCAATGGCACGACACCCAGTCTGCAGAATAAGTTTAGAACCAGTACGGCAAAACGTGTCTTCTTTGGCCCCTGGGAAACCTACTTCCTGCTGGCGGAAGGCGCCGTAAGAGGCTGGGCT
>JAMFRX010000022.1 GCA_026224995.1 Puia dinghuensis | reverse complement strand
TACCCGCTATCCCGGGCCGGGTCTACGAACAGCCGGAGCCGGATATAGTTGAATCCATGGTCTTTCAGAATGGCGATGGCATCTTTCTCCACCCCTTTGTCGCTGAATTTCATTCCCCGGCTTTCCAGCTGCGGCAGGAAGGAGATGTCCGCGCCAAGCATCTTATCCGCGGGATGGTGCGTAAACGGTGTCACCGGGTAAGGCTCGCCGGCGGCGTGCACCGGGTGCGGGCTGCCTGGTACAATAGACAGGATATCCGTCGCCCCCGTATGCAGGCTGTCGCCCAAGGCTTCGAAATGGATGAAGCCGGGATGCTTGCCGGATTGCAGGATCACCTGGCAATGACCATTGAAGAGGGAACGCTGGTAGCCGGTGTCGGGATCGTGGCCCGATGGGTCGCCGTTGCCGGTACCGATGATGCGGGCATCGCCCGTGACGGTGAAGTGGATGCGATTGCCAGCATCCGGCACTTCGCGGCCCTGTGTGTCGAGCACGCTGATGTTGATGACGGCGACGTCATGGCCGTCGGCAAGCATGGTGGTCTTGTAGGGGGTGACGACCACTTCCGCAGGTGGACCGGTGGTCTCGATCTTTGCCGTGAGGCGGCGGCCTTTCTTCCAGGCTACCGCCTCGAGGGTGCCGGGCTCGTAGGGGACCGACCAGCGTAGATGACTGTTACGTGGCATCACTTTCTCTCCAAGGTCTTTGCCGTTCAGGAGCAGCGTGACCTTATCCGCATTGGTGTTGACCCAGACATCTATGGGCCGGCCTTCGGCGCCCTTCCAGTTCCAGTGAGGGGAAAGGTGCAGGACGTCGGCATCGGTGAACCAGGACTGGTAGTAGTAATAAATATTTTTGGGGAAGCCACAGAGGTCCATCATCCCGAAATGGGAGCTGACCACGGGCCAGAAATAGGGCGTTGGTTCGCCGCGGTAGTCGAAGCCCGTCCAGATAAAGCCGCCCATATACCAGTCATGGGTAGCTGCCGTCGGCCACCATTCCTCCGCACGACTGGCCCACCATGGAGCGGTGCTGTCTTCATCCGGCAGGTAGCCGCGGACAGTATCCTTTGCATAGATGCCGCGGGTAGACACCGTGCTGCCCATCTCCGTGCCGACTATCGGCTGGGTGGGATGGTCGCGATGATAGTCTTCCACGGCAAACTGCCGATAGTTGAAACCTCGGACGGGGATGACCTCATTGATGCCGTGCCAGACATTGGGCAGGTCGGCGGCATAGGTGCTCAAGCGGGTAGGGTCCAGGCGCCGTTGGAGCGCCAGGAGCGAGAGGGCGATGGCGCGGCCGGTGCCGATCTGCTGGACATAGCCTTCTTCATTGCCTATGGACCACAGGAAGACGCAGGCACGGCTGCGGTCCCGGCGAAGCAGCCATTCGAAGTCGGCCGCATATTGTGGACTGCTGTTGAGCAGGCGGTTCTCGTCGAGCACCAGCATCCCAAGGCTGTCGCAGGCGTCGAGCAGCTCGGTGGCAGGGGCGCCATGGCTTGTCCTATAGGCATTGACACCCATGGCCTTCAGGAGGCGAACACGATAATAGTAGAGATAGTCGGGCAGGGCGATGCCCAGTCCGGCATGATCCTGGTGGTTGTTGGTGCCGTGGATCTTCAGGTAGGCGCCATTGAGGAAGAGCCCTTTGTCGGAGATGACGACGGTCCGGATACCAAAACGGCGGGTAATGCTGTCGACAAGCCGGCCATGAGACCGCACCAGCGTGGTAAGCCTGTACAGGTAGGGCCGGTCGGGCGACCAGAGCAGGGGATGGCTGACCGGTAATGATTGGTGCACGGCGCCCTCGGTCGTTCCTACAGGCAATGTCTCGCCGACAAGACGACCCTCCCTATCGGTTACTCTGAACGCAATGGTCGCTGCAGCCACACTACCCGTGTCGTTCTGAACCCCGGCCTCGACGCTGACGGTGGCTTTATCGGCCGTCACGGTAGTATGAACAAAGACGCTATTGTCGGTCAGGTGGATAGGCTCATATTCATTCAGCCACACATTACGATAGATGCCCGCGCCTTCATAGAACCAGCCTTCATATTGCGTGGCGTCGACGCGAACGACTATCACGTTGTCCGTGTCATAGCGCAGGTAGTCGGTGACGTCATAGGCAACGCCTGTATAGCCGCTGGCATGGTTGCCGGCATAGAAGCCATTGACCCATACAGTGGCATTGCGGAAGATGCCGTCGAACTGGAGCTGAAAGCGACGGCCCGAATCGGCTGCATTCACCCGAAAGCGTTTTCGGTACCAGCCGATGCTGGTAGCGGGAAAGCGGGCGCCTACGGGTTTGAAGCCGTGGGCGACGACGTCTTCGTCGGCAGAGGGTGTAAAGGGCAGATCTTCGGCCCAATCGTGCGGCACCTGCACGGAGGACCAGGCGCTATCGTTGAAGGCGGCGTCGATGGCCGTACCCCCGGCTTTTCCCGTCTTGGAGAAGATCGTGACAAGGCCATAGTTAAAATCCTTTGCCGGGTCGGCGGCATTACCAAAGGCGAACTTCCAGCCCTCGTCGAGGCTTTGCCGGTGGCGCGGCTGCGCGGAGCAGATGGTGCCTGGCGTTAGGGAGGCGAAGGCGAAGACAGTGCAAAAAAAAAGAAGCGACAAGATTCTCATGTGAAGCTATTTCAGCGTGATAAACGTGACATCCTGTTTCAGGAAATAATCTGGCAGGGCGATCGTCTCTACGGAGACCCGGCGGATATCATAGGTATGACCCGTGGAGTCGGTATAGTTATAGCCATGCGTGTCATAAAGGATCGGCGCGCCCTGGTAATCCCCGAGGAGGAGATTGCTATGCCCACTGCTGCAGATCTGCAAGGTGGTGAAAGGATCGTGGGTCAGCACCTGTTTGATCTGTGCCGTCTTGTCCAGCTTGGCCGACATCCATTCCGGGTGTGCGGTAAAGATGGAGAGCAGTTCGCCGCAGGAGGGCAGGCGGAATCCGAAGCAGGCGAAGATGTCGCGCAGCGCCGTCGCATGATTGCGTCCCATCCATGCTCCGGTCCAATCGTAGATGTTATCCAGCAGCTTGAAGGATTGGGTGATGATGTTGCGTCGGGTATAGGGGAGGAAGCCGGCGTGGACATCGGCATCACGGCCCAGCCAGGCCTGCTGGATACTCAGCGTGCCGTCGGCTTGTCGGACCGGCACGCGGACGAGGCGGTGGTTGTCTTTTTGCACCAGCGGCAGGCGGTCGCCCATGCGGAAGGACCCCGAGGAGAAGCGGCTGTCGGCGCCGGAGAAGAAGGGCACCTTGTCACCGGTGCAGACCATGAGATCCGGGGCGTCGGTGAAGCGGGCGATCTCCGCGGCAGAGGCGAAGGCGATCTTGTCGGCTGGCACCCAGCCATAGCCGTTATCGCTGAGGACGAGCAGAAAGTTCCCCGACTTCGAGACGTGCAGCACCTGGACGGGGCTGCCGATCGGGAGGATGTCGAGGTTCCAGACATCCCAGCGGGTGCGGTTTTTATCGGACTGGCCTACGTACTCGGGGCTGATCTGCGGGACGATGCGAAGGCATACGGCTTCGACGGTCAGGCCGGTGGGGGCCGTCTTTGAAGCGCCGAGCAGATCATCCGAAGCCCCCGCCGCCATCTCACCCTCGAGTCTGTCGATCTCGGTTGGCGCATAGACGATGCCCAACAGGTTGCCGAATTCGGTATGCCGAAGATACTTCACCTGTGCGGCGATCATGTCCTTCACCAACGCGGCGGTGGGTGTCGGCCGCGTGAAGTACAGTCCAGGGTAGGCGTCGATCTTGGCCAGGATCAGGGAGCGGGCCAGGCTGTCCACCTGCTCGGGACGGCGGGTCCGTTCCGTGAAGGCCTTGTTGAGCTGTTGGATCTGGGGTACGGTAAGCACTACCTTATCCGGCTCGCTGGTCTTGCCTACCCAGTAGGCCACATCGCGCATCTCGGGGATGGTGCCAGGCAGGACCTCAGGGGCGCGCAGGAAATGGCGCTCCTGGCCGGGCTGGACCGGGGGCCGTGGGGACTGGTTGTTGAAGGTCGCCGGGTTCTGGGCCAACACGCCGAGTGGGGCTATCAGGACCAGCAGGATAAGCTTTCTATTCATGGTAGCAATTTTTATTGCAACAGGTTCAAAAAGAGCCTGCGTGCTACGACGGCACTTTGGTCCGAAGTATGCAGGCAGGGAAGGATGCTCAGGGTGGACAGCGTTATGCTGCCCTTGCCCACGGGTGTACGCACCAGCGCGCCGAGGATGTCTTTCTTCCCCTGGTGACCCATCGCCGCGATCCATTCGGAGCGGGCATGGTTTAGTGCCAGGCCGGAGACGAGTCCATTGCCGCCGGCGTCGGTGGTCTTATAAAAACACTGGTATTCCCAGCTCATGCCCTGTGCCTGTGGCAGGCCTTCGAGCACGGGGCTCTTGCCGACGAAGAGCCTTCCCGAGCCCGCCCAGTGGACGATGCCCCCGCCGTTGTAGACGGGTGGCCGGTCGCGGAAGAGGTCGTCGATGGCCTGTGCAAATCTGTCGGCATGTTCCAGCACGATGAGCCTTGCGCCCGTAGAAGCGCGATGCAGCAAGTCGGTCATCACGGCCGGCGTCAGCGTTGCAGCGGCGACGTTGCCAATGATGATGAGGTCGGAGCGCGAGGCCGTAGGGCTGTAGGGACCGGGCGTCACGCCTTTTTCGGCTTGCAGGTATTCGGCTATCGCGTGATCGTCTTCGAGCACCAGGCAGTGATTGGAGATGCCCTGGTGGGCGTTCTCTTCCACCACATAGATGTCGTCGGAACCCGCGGCTTCCGAACCACCCAGCGTGGCCTTGACCGTGTAATAGCCCGCAGCCGCAAGCGCCGGCAGCTGGACATCCGATACGAGCAGCTGGCCAAAGGTCTCGCCGCCGCTGACGGTGACAGGGTAGGTCTTTGTAAAAGCAGGGGCGCCCGGACCACTGATCGTCACCGTGAGCGTATACTTTCCGTGTACGTCGAGCTCGTTGATGAGATAGAAGTCGGCGATGGGTGCGGCGCCGGTTGACACGACCTTGTTGCGGAGCTTTACGGCTACGTATAAGGGTCGGGTATAGTACCGGATGATCGAGGCATCGGCGGTGGGATTGCGGTACATGTCCACGACATCGGTACGCGTGGACTCCGAGGCCCAGCCATTCATATTGTAGGCATCTGCTATATTGCTCATCCTGATATTCTCGATATTCCGTGCCTGAAAATAGTGCAGATTGCGGCCCAGGCTCCGCGTCAGGCTGTCGACGTCGGGATAGGCCGACCGGAATCCGGTCTCATCGAGGAACGTATTGTAATAGTCATACCAGTCGAGATGCTCCTTTTCCCGATACCCGGCAGAGCCGATCGTATCCAGCTCCTGCTTGATCTTCTGCAGCCGGACGATAGCGCCGAAGGCGCCCTCTTCCCCGAAGAAGATGATCTCGCGTTTGTCCAGCCGATAAAGCGAATCCTCCAGCATGGGCGCCCGCGCGCTGTTCACGACGCCCCGCAGATAAAATCGTGGATTGCGATAGTTTTCGTCGACATACCCGGAATATCCGAACCAGTGATGCTGGTCCCACCAGCCGTCATACAAAAGCTGCTGGTTAAAAGGCAGCATGTGCAGCTTAAAGGGATTGTTGGGCGTGACCTTATGGACGTCCAGCCCTATGTCCATGCCGCTATTGTAGGTGAGGATGCGGGCGGGGTCGAGCTCATGCACCATCTTCATATCGGCTACGTCATAGTCATTGGGGGCGATCGTTTCCTCATTCTTCAGGTTGTAGAGGATCATGCTCGGCAGGGAACGGTCCCGCAGGACCATCCGGCGCAGCTTTTCGCTGCGCCATCGCCGCGCCTGGTCGTCGGGCGCGTCGATGCTGTCCTTAGGGTTGGGCATGATCCGGTAACCGCCAGGCTCTTCATAGGTGAACAGGCCGGCCGAATCGGCATAGTCCATGACCATGGGCTGGCCGATAGCGCGGTGCATCAGCATGGTATTCATCCCCAGGTCGAGCATCGTGCGCAGATCGCGCTGCGCCATGGCCGGCGTCGGGAAGATACCATTGGTCGGCCACATGCCGCGGGTCATGGCTGCGATGAGGAATACCCGCTTGCCATTGAGATAAAAGGTAGGGTCATGGTCTTTCTTCTTATCCTGCACATCGAACCAGCGGAAGCCGAACCGTTGTTCGGCAACATCGTTGATGCCCTCGCCCGTAAAGGTGGCGCGGGCGGCATACAGGGCGGCCTGGTGAATATCTTTGTTGATGCTCAGCTCCCAGAGCCTGGCTGTGGGAACATCGGCCTCGGCCGTCACCGTCTGCACGCCGGTGAAACCTGCAACGGATAATGTCTTCGTCCAGGCTATGATACCCGGATGGTCCTTCTCGAAAATGTCCAGCTTCACCTGGCCGCTATGAGGCCCATCAAGATGATCCTCCAACGTAACGAAAAGCTTTACCTTATGTGGGTCAGGCTGATTCTGCACATAGATATCTGCGACGCTCACGGCGTCGGTTGCCCGTAGCACTACTTCTCCCGTGATGCCGCCAAACCCATGCACCGCCGGCACCAGGTTGTGGCCCCAGCGCATCAGGATATTATCATTCCATTCGAAGTTACCCACCGGGTCCGTGATACGGATATCCAGCCTGTTCTCTTTTCCAAATTCGATGGCGCTGGTCGCGTCTACGCTAAATGGGGTATTGCCGACCACGTCGTAGCCGACAAGCTTCTCATTGACGAAGACCTCGGCCCGCAGGTTCACGGAAGCAAAGCAGAGCGTGATCCGCTTCCCTTTGAGAGCAGGATCGACAGAAAAGGCCCTGCTCCACCAGGAGACGCCGACATAGTTGCCGCCGGTATCGGGTATCGCTCCGCCGATAGCGCCCCAGTAATGCTGCTCCACGGTGCCCGGTATGCTTACGATCATGCCGGGTGAAGCATGCAGCCGGGCCCAACCGCCGGTAGGCGGGTTGACGGGCAGTTTGCCCACCTCTACGGGCGGGAGATAGATGCTGTCATTGTACCAGAGTGCACCGCGGTCGAGCCAGAGCGACCAGCCCTTGCCGGAAAGCGCCTGCTCGTGGCGGCCGGATGTCGCCGTTTCGCCGGGTTGTGCTATCGCACCCAGGGCGATGCAACAAAAAAGAATGCCGATAAAGCCTCTCATAAAGCTCGTTTTAATGCGTCCGGGATAATCCCGT
>JAMFRX010000155.1 GCA_026224995.1 Puia dinghuensis | reverse complement strand
GAGACTCCTTACGTCGTCTCCTACAGAAATGATGCCAGGCGGGCTGACATTGAAATAACCGTCCGCGCCTTCCACCGCATACAGCACGGCCGTAAGGTCCCAGGTTGGGCGGTCATAGGGCATGGGCAAATAGCTCTTATAGGCTTCTACTACCGGATGGCGCGTTGTCCAGGAAAAATCATGCAGGATGCTGGATGCGGGATATTTGATCTGCAAGCCCAGTTCGAAGGGGCTTGCGACAATCGGTGTAGGCCATTGCGAAAAGACCGTCTTTGCGCTTGGCACGTCCTTCATGATGTTATATTCATTGACCCGTTTGCCTTCAAAGCTGCCGGCCATCACGCAAAGAAGTTTTACCTTTTTGGCGATCAGTTCCCTGCCATTCAGCCCGGAATAAGCATCCGGCCCGGACGCATACAGCCTCGCGATATTGGTGGAGAAGCCCACCGAGATGATCACCACGGAATGGTCCTTTTGTTTGGATAAGATCCTTCGGTAGAGCGCTACGGACTCCTGGATCTTCGCCTCATACCCGGCGCTATGCGGGAAGGCCGGATGCCCGTTTGTCTCTAACGAACAGACGCTTTGCGCATAGTTGTGTGAATCATTTTCAGAATTCGTCCCATTGACCACTTTTCCGATAGGGATATCAGGATAACCATACCAGTTGTTCAGAATGTCGATATAGGCAGTCGAATAGGAATTATCCTTATTGCTGCTGATGGCCAGCAGTTTGACCATCCCCCTGTCCGCATATTTGTATAACATATCCAGCGCAAGGGCATCGTCCACGTCGTTGCCCATATCGGTCTCAAAGATCACCGGAAGAGGCGCCGTTCCGGGTTTAGGGGTGTCACCCCTTCCTCCTCCAAATACCGTTGTAACAGGCAGCCATAGGACGGCAACCATAAAAGGTAAAAAATATTTTTTTTTCATGTCGTTTGTTTTAGCTCGTTGTTATGACACTCAATACCCCGTGTTTTGAACAAGATTGGGATTCACATCCAACTCCCGCTGCGGTATGGGGAATAGCGTCTGCGTATTCGTAGCAGCTTTACCATCCGCCGTCATTACCTGCACCAGGGTATTCGTTCTTTGCAGATCGAACCACCGGTGACCTTCGAAAGCCAGTTCCCAGGCCCTCTCCTGCCACACCGCCTGCCGGAAAGATTCCTGCGTCATCGTCGTCTTGTCCAGCAGGGGAATGCCCGCCCTTTGCCGAACCTGGTTGATCGCGCCGAATGCCAAGTCGTTTCCATACTGTACCTCGTTCAGCGCCTCGGCATACATCAGCAAAACGTCCGCATAGCGCAACACGGGATAGTTGACGCTGGAAAGACCGCCTACTGCCAGATCGAAATACTTGAAGGAATAGGGCAGGTTGAACGTGGCTATTCCCGACCCGTCATATTTCGGGTAGGAAGTTAATATCAACCCTTTACGTGCATCGCCCGGGAGAAAAGAATTATAAAAATTCGGATTGACCGCCGCTTCCCCATAGCTCTGCGCAGCCTGTATGCCGCTCGACCGGGGAGCAAAATTGACGCTGTAGGGGCTATTGATGACCCCGGCCAGATACTGGACACAAAAAATAAACTCCTGGCCGTTTGCATTACCAGGGCTCCAGATGCTGGCATAGGTCGGAAAGAGGGAATAAGTACCGATCACCTGGCCGAGGACATCGGCTGCTTGCTGCCATTGCCCCGTAGTAAGGTAGACTTTTCCCAACAAAGTTCGGGCCGCGCCCAGGCCCGCACGCCCCGTCTGTGGACTGGCAGGAAGGTATTGTACGGCGTATTGCAGATCCGAGATAATAGTATCATAGACAATGGCCGACGGGCTTTGTTTGACATTTATACCATTTAGGGAGCTAACATAATGCACGACCAGGGGAATATTGCCAAACCACCTTACCATGTTGAAATAAAACAATCCCCGCAGGAATTTCGCCTCTCCGATCAATTGTCTCTGGTAGGCAGGATCGATATTTCCCTGCATGGCGCTGATCTTGTCAATGGCGATGTTGGCGTAACCGATACCCTGATAATAAGAACTCCAGTAACCGTCAAAATACGCATTATCCGAAGCAAAAGTCAGGTTATCCAGCGCGGTCGTACTTTGGTTGCCGGTATAGCCCGGTTCCATCAGGTCCGATGGGATGTCAGACATCTCATAAAAACTGCCATAGCAGTTCGTGTTGGTGAGTTCCCCATAGATCCCGTTAACCCCGGACACCGCCTCCGCTGAATCCTGGTAATACTGGTCGGGACTGATGAAAGTCTGCGGGTTCTCCTGCAGGAATTTCTTGCAGGCCATAAAATGGGACATACCGCAAGTAAGGAGGAAGAAAATGAAATATTTTTTCATGACCGTTGATTTTGGAAATTAAAAAGAGATGTTTGCGCCTACAATCGCTGTACGGGCGGATGGGTAATAATCGTAATCATAGCCCATTAATAAAGGGTTTGCTCCGAACAGGTTCACTTCCGGGTCGAAACCGGTGTACTTCGAAAACGTGTACAGGTTTTGCACCGTCGCATAGATCCTGATCCTGCTGATGGTTGTTCTCTTTAACAGCTTCGGCGAAAAAGTATAGCCGAGCGTCACATTTTTTATCTTTACATAACTGCCGTCCTCCAGGTACATCGACGACGTCAGCGGCGTTATGGTAGAGCCGGCCCGGGTATGGTTGTTGGTCGGATTTTGAGGCGTCCACCGGTTGTAGTACGTGTCGCGGCTGATATTGGTCGTGCCGTTTGGAAACTTATAATCGATATAGCCTTCATTGTCGATCATGTTCCCGTGGGAACAGGTCAGTAGTACTTTGAGGTCAAAGCCTTTCCAGGAAAAGTCATTGGAGAACCCAAAGGTATATTTGGGGTTTGGATTGCCGATGATGGTCCTGTCGTTTGCATCGATCTGGCCGTCATGATTGATGTCCAGGATCTTCTGATCACCCGGCTGTGCCGTTGGCTGGGAGGAGCCGGCGATATTGTCGCTGGTTTGCCAGATACCGGTGTTCTTATAGCTGTAAAACATGCCCAGCGGCTGTCCTTTCTGGGCGATGCTGTAGCTTCCGAAATAAAACAGGTACCCCTGCGAAATGATGGAGCCGTTCGTCGTGCCCAGTTCCAGCACTTTATTCCTGTTAAAGCTGATATTGAAATCCGTGTGCCATTTAAAGACCCCGTCGATGTTGACCGTATTCAGATCGAACTCCAGCCCTTTGTTGGAAATGGAACCTATATTACTAATCGCCGTCGAATAACCCGTCGTATAGGGGATTTGGGAGGCCAGCAGGAGGTTGGTCGTCTTCTTATAATAATAGTCCGCCGTAAGATTCACCCGGTTTTTAAACAGACCCAGATCGAGGCCGCCATCAAACTGTGCTGTCCGCTCCCATTTGAGGTTTGGATTAGCGACTGTGGTCGGCACGAAGCCCACTGTTCGTTCCCCATTGATGATGGCGGCATTCCCGCCCATCTGGGCAAGAGAACTGAAAGAGGGGATATCCTGGTTCCCCGTGATCCCATAGGAAACCCGCAATTTGGCATTGCTTATTTGCCTTATGTGCTTCATAAAATCCTCGTCGGACAGCCGGTAAGCAAAAGCGCCGGAAGGAAAGAAACCATATTTATTGTCGTTGCCAAAACGGGATGAACCGTCTTCACGGCTAGTAAACGTGAACAGGTATTTCTTATCGAATTCATAGTTCACCCTGAACAGGTAGGAATTGAGCGCCCATCTGTCGGCCGCCGAAGAAGAGGGGTATTGAATTTGCCCCAGGAACAGGTTGTTAAAAGTAAAATGATTATCGGTAAACCCGCTTGCGCTTGAAGTGACGCTATTGTCTTTGACCTCCTGGAAGGTGATGCCCGCAACCGCGTCGATAATGCTTTTGCCGAATGTCTTTTTATAGCTGAGCGTGTTTTCGTTCAGCCAGGAAAAGTACTGGGTGTTCGATACCTGGGCCGATCCTAAGGTGTTGATATTGGAGCCGTCCGGCGTACCGATCGGCTCGTAGTACGAGTAGTTCGTGTATTCCACATCCGCCCCTGCGCTGACCCTAAACTTCAGGTCCTTTAGTATCTCATATTCCGCATACGCATTGGTGAGCAGGTGCGTCTTTTTAACCTGGTTGATCACATCTTCTGCCATCGCGACAGGGTTCCCCTTCGTATAGAAGGAACCGCCGTACTTGGAAATCATGTCATTATTGGTCAGCCATCTGCCAGTGCTGTCTTTTATAGGCAAAACGGGAGATATAGTAAGGGCTGCGGTTACGATATTGGGGTTATCTGTCGCATTATAGGTATATGACAAGTTGGTCGTGAGCCCGATCTTCAGTTTAGACGTGGCATTATTTTCCAGGAACAAATTCAGGTTTCCCCTTTTCAGACCTGTATTGACGATAATGCCGTCCTGTGAAAAATAGCCCCCGGACAGCTTATACTTTGTCTTTTCATTTCCATCGCTTATCGTAAACTGGTAATTGTCGATCGGTGCGCTCCGGAAAATCGCGTCCTGCCAATCCGTCCCTTTGCCAAACTGCGACGGGTTGCTGAACAACGGGGTCACGCCATCATTTTGCCGGACGGAATTGCTGAAGTTCGCAAATTCCGTTGCATTCAGCAGATCGATCTTCTTTGCGACGTGCTGAATACCATG
>JAMFRX010000154.1 GCA_026224995.1 Puia dinghuensis | reverse complement strand
ATAATTTTCTTCCTCACTTTTAATCTGAACTATGGGAGCCCGTGATGTTCTCTTGGCAAGAAATTGAAATCCTGAGGTTCTCACATTTAAGGGATGGCGAAGTTACACAAAAAGGGGGTAAGGAGGTAGCGGTTTATTGTTAAAATTCGACCGCCTATCAAAAATATGATAAAAAAATTAATATATATCATTTGAAATGAAAACCTGTAAATGTCTGCCTATAAACAAGTTACAACGATGAACAGGAGGAAGTACTATAAATTTTCTAAAGGAGTTTAGGTTCGGGAATGAGGATTTGCCTGCCTGGTGATCGTGTTTACAATGGTTTGTGCATTTTAATGTAGGTTTGCGGCTTAAATCATGAGCAGGGCCAAGAATATCATCGGAATAGCAAAGGATATCATCCAGAAGGAGGCCGCCGCGGTTGCGGCTCTGGAGCAACTGTTAGATGGTCAGTTCGAAAAGGCCGTAGAGGCCATCCTGTCCTGTAAGGGCCGGGTAGTGGTCAGCGGTATTGGCAAAAGCGCTATCGTCGCGCAGAAGATCGTAGCCACCTTTAATTCCACCGGTACGCCCGCTGTTTTCCTCCACGCCGCGGATGCTATCCATGGTGACCTTGGCATGGTCCAGGAACAAGACGTGGTGATGATCCTGAGCAAGAGCGGAGAGAGCCCCGAGATCAAGATGCTGCTTTCCTTTATCCGGGGCTTTGGTAACCCGCTGATCGGGATGGTCGGAAATTTGCAGTCTGTATTGGCCAAACAGTCCGACATAGTGCTAAATACTACTATTGACCAGGAAGCGTGTATGAATAATCTGGCTCCGACCAGCAGCACCACCGTGCAGATGGTGATGGGCGACGCCCTGGCCATTACCCTCATGGAGATGCGCGGCTTCGGCACCGACGACTTCGCCAGGTTCCATCCCGGTGGGACATTGGGGAAAAAGCTGTACTTGCGGGTACAGGATGTGTACGTCCACAACGAACGTCCGCGGGTAGCAGGTGATACGGCCCTCCGGGAGGTCATCATCGAGATCACGTCGAAACGCCTGGGCGCCACTGCCGTTACCGATGAGGAAGGGATGCTGCTGGGTATCATCACCGATGGCGACCTGCGCCGCCTTCTGGAGAAAGAGGGCATCAGGACAGGACTGCAGGCGGCGGATATCATGACCGTCAGTCCTAAGACGGTGGAGGCCGATGCCCTGGCCGTAGAAGCGCTGGACCTGATGCGGACGCATGACATCACCCGGCTGGTCGTCACCAATGGCCGCCGGTATCTCGGCTTCATCGATCTCAACAATCTCATCCGGGAAGGAATAATATAAGCAGTATGAACAAACATCATTACGTAGTGATCATGGCCGGCGGGATCGGCAGCCGTTTCTGGCCGATGAGCCGCCAGGATTATCCCAAACAATTCCTGGACATCCTGAACACTGGCAGGACCCTTATCCAATGGACATTTGACCGTTTTTCCACGTTCATCCCCCTTGAGAACATCTATGTGGTCACCAGCCAGGAATATTCGGACATCGTGCAGGATCAGCTGCCCCAGCTGCCCGTAGCCAATATCCTGGGCGAGCCGTCGCGCAAGAATACCGCCCCATGCATCGCCTATATCTCTTTCAAGCTGCTGCAGGCGGACCCACTAGCCTCGCTCATCGTGGCGCCGGCAGATCACCTGATACTCGACAAGACGGCTTTCACCAAGGTCTGTCTGGAGGCCCTTAGCTTCGTCAACAAGCACAACGCCTTCATCACCCTGGGTATCAAGCCTACCTATCCGAACACGGGGTATGGCTATATCCAGTATGAACAGCAATCCGTATCGGACAATGTCTACAAGGTCAAGACCTTCACCGAGAAGCCCAATTTAGAGCTGGCCAAGACCTTTTTAGCCAGCGGTGACTTCCTGTGGAATGCGGGCATATTCGTCTGGCAGGTGAAGAACATCATCCAGGCCTTCGAACGATACCTGCCCGAGATGTACGACGTTTTCGCCGCGGAGAAAGACAAGTTCAATGCGCCCGGCGAAAAAGAAGCGCTTCTGGCGATCTACCCCCTTTGCACCAATATCTCCATCGACTTCGGCATCATGGAAAAGGCGGACAACGTCTATGTCATTCCCTCTTCGTTTGGCTGGAGTGACCTGGGCACCTGGAACAGCGCCTATGAGAACCTGCCAAAGGACTATCTGGGGAATGCCGTTGCCGGCGACAACGTGATCGTCATCGACGCGGTCCGGTGCATGGTCCACGCTTCAAACGACAAGCTGGTGCTGTTGCAGGGGCTGGACGACTTCATCGTGGTTGACACCAAAGACGTGCTCCTGATCTGCAAACGTGAAAAAGAGCAGGAAATCAAAGAATATGTGGCTGAAGTGAAGCGTAACAAAGGAGATCAGTATCTTTAAGGGGACGGACAGAACCGTTGTTTTTTAAATTGTCATGTCTCCCTATCCACTTCATACCATCCTTTTCCTGGATATCGAAACCGTGTCGCAATATCCTGTCTTCGGCGAAGTTCCCGGAGAATGGCAGGACCTATGGCGCCATAAGGCAGAAGCTTTTAACCGCGACAAGACGCCTTTGACCCCCGAAGAGCTATACGGCCGGGCGGCCATCTATGCTGAGTTCGGAAAGATCATCTGTATCAGCTGCGGCGTGCTGTCGGGACCGCCCGCAGAGCGGAAGCTGTCACTCAAATCCTTTTGCGGCGACGACGAGATAGAGGTGCTCCAGCAGTTCTACGAGCTGCTCCACAAGTGGGGGTCGGAAGGACAGAAATATCTTTGCGCGCATAATGGAAAGGATTTCGACTTCCCCTATCTGTGCCGGCGCATGGTCATTCACGGGATGAAAGTGCCCTCGGTCCTCAACCTCAGCGGGAAGAAACCCTGGGAAGTGCCGCATATCGATACCATGGAGCTATGGAAGTTCGGTGAATACAAGAACTATATCTCCCTGAACCTCCTCGCTCATGCCCTTGGGGTTCCGACACCAAAGGACGATATCGACGGCAGCCAGGTTGGGGAGATCTACTGGGTCCAGCGCGACCTGCCCCGCATCGTCACCTATTGCCAGAAGGACGTCATCACCGTAGCGCAGGTATATCTGCGCATCCACGGAGAAACCCAGGTCCGCCCCGAAAATATCTCTATCAAATAGCAAATCCTGCATCAAGCCATGAGCTCTCCCTCCGTTACCAGCAAGCTTCCCCAGGTAGGTACGACGATCTTTACTGTCATGAGCTCGCTGGCTGCCGAGCTCGGCGCAGTCAACCTGGGACAAGGCTTCCCCGATTTTCCCATGAGCGAAGAGCTGGTGTCGCTGGTCGACCAGGCCATGCATGACGGCTTCAACCAATACGCGCACATGAACGGGCTGGCTTCCCTGCGGGAAGTGCTGGCAGAAAAGATCGCCGGCCTCTACGGCACGACGGTCAGCCCGGACACCCAGATCACGATCACCCCCGGCGGCACCTATGCGATCTATACGGCGCTCACCACCGTTCTTCGTCCCGGTGACGAGGTCATCGTCTTCGAGCCGGCTTACGACAGCTATATCCCCAATGTCGAGATCAACGGCGCTATCCCGGTACGCATAGACCTGCGGTTCCCCGATTACCGTATCGACTGGGATGAGGTGAGGCGACGGCTGACATCGCGGACGCGGATGATCATGCTCAACAGCCCCCATAACCCTACAGGCTCCATCCTCCGGCCGGAAGACATCCGGCAGCTGCAGTCCATCGTAGAAGGCACGGAGATCCTTATCCACAGCGACGAAGTCTACGAGCACCTGATCTTCGACGGCGTACCTCACGCTTCCATCCTGCGGTATCCCGACCTGCTGGAACGAAGCTTTGTATCCTTTTCCTTCGGCAAAGTGTATCACTGTACCGGCTGGAAGCTGGGCTACAGCGTATCCTCTCCTGCGCTTATGCGGGAGTTCCGCAAGGTCCATCAGTTCAACTGCTTCAGCTGCCATACGCCTTCGCAGGTGGCGCTCGCGAAATACTTGCAGGACAAGGAAACGTATCTGTCGCTGGGTGCCTTCCTGCAGCAGAAAAGGGACTATTTCGGGCAGCTGATGTCGGCGACGAAGTTCACTCCCCTGCCCTCTTACGGCAGCTATTTTCAGCTCTATCGCTATGATCGGATAAGCGATGAGCCCGATAAGGACTTTACCATCCGGATCACCAAAGAATATGGTGTAGCTTCGATACCGGTGTCGGCTTTTTATCAGTCAGGGAAAGACGACCATGTTGTTCGGTTCTGCTTTGCAAAAAAAGCGGAGACGCTGGAGAAGGCGGCGGAGAGATTGATCAAGATATAAAAGACATAATTTATGAAGATAAACACCCTTGTCTTCGATCTGGGCGGAGTGCTCATAGACTGGAATCCGGAATATCTTTACAACAAGATCTTCCCCAACGATGAGGAGCGACGCTGGTTCCTTCAAACCGTTTGTACGCTGGACTGGAATGAGCAGCAGGACGGAGGCCGGACCCTGCAGGAGGGTACCGAGCACCTGGTGCGGCAGTTCCCCGAACATGAAGCCTCTATCCGGGCCTACTACGGCCGCTGGAAGGAAATGCTGGGCGGCCCGATCCACGAGACCGTCGAGATCTTCCGGCAGCTTAAATTTCATACTGATCTGAAGCTGTATGCGCTCACCAACTGGAGCGCAGAGACGTTTCCCGTAGCCCTGGAGCTGTATGATTTCCTCCATTGGTTCGATGGGCGGCTGGTCTCCGGCGAAGAAAAGGTCCGGAAGCCCTTTCCGGAGATCTACCGGTTGCTGATCGACCGGTTCGGGATCGACCCGAAACAGGCTATCTATGTCGACGACAATATCCGCAATGTACTGCCCGCGCGGGAGATGGGTTTCGTCGGCATCCATTTCCGGACGCCGGCCCTTTTCAAAGAGGAGCTAAAGGGGTTGGGGGTGCTATAAGCTCACTTAAGCAATTGAAATGCGACCAGGCTCATTACATAGGCCAGCCCCGTCATATAGACGAGCTGGATAGCCGGCCATTTCCAGCTCCGGGTCTCGCGGCGTACGACGGCCAGGGTGCTCATGCACTGCATAGCCAATACATAAAAGATCATGAGGCTGACGCCGCTGGCAAGCGTATAAACAGGGCTGCCGTCTTCGCGCCGGGCCGACTGCATCCGCTGTCGCAGGGTCTGCTGGTCCGCGTCCTTGCCGCCTTCCACGCTATAGAGAGTAGCCATCGTGCCGACAAAGACTTCCCGGGCGGCAAAAGAGGTGATGACGGCGATGCCGATCTTCCAGTCGTAGCCTAGCGGCCGGATCACCGGCGCCACTACTTTCCCGAGCAGGCCGGCATACGAGTTCTCGAGCAGGGAAGCCTGCTTATCCTTCTTTAAGACGGCCGCCTGGCCGGGATGCCGAAGGATCTCCTGATCATATTGCGCCGCCACGGCGGAGCGGTGGCTGGGGCCGAAGGAGCTGAGCGCCCAGAGGATCAGGCTGATGACCATGATCACCTTTCCGGCGTCCACGACGAAGATCCTGGCCTTGTTGATCATGGTGACTACCACGTTATTCCACCGGGGGGCCCGGTAGATGGGCAGCTCCAGGATGAAAAAGCTTTTTTCTTTGAGATGGATGAACCACTTGGCCACATAGCTCACGATCATGGCCATGACGAGTCCCAGCATATAGAGCCCCATCATCACCAGCCCCTGCAGACCGAAGATGCCCAGCACATCCTTGCGGGGGATGACGAGGGCGATCAGCATGGTATAGACCGGCAGCCGGGCGCTGCAGCTCATCAGCGGAGTGATCAGGATGGTCAGCAGCCTTTCCTTGCGGTTCTCGATGTTGCGGGCGCTCATGATGGCGGGTACGGCACAGGCGAAGCCGCTGATCATCGGCATGACGCTCTTCCCGTTTAGCCCGACTTTTCGCATCAGCTTGTCCGAGAGGAAGCTGATGCGCGCCATATACCCCGTGTCTTCCAGCACGGTGATCAGCCCAAAGAGGATCATGATCTGCGGCACGAATACCAGTATGCCGCTGAGGCCGGCCAGCAGCCCATTCACCAGCAGGTCGCTCCACCAGACCTCCGGCAGCCGTTGTCCCAGCCATCCTCCCAGCCTGGAAAAGGTCCAGTCGATGGCATCCATGGGAAACTGGGCGATCCAGAATACGCTTTGGAAAAGCAGGAACAGCACCCCCAGCAGGATGATATAGCCCCAGGTACGATCGAGGAACAGCTTGTCCAGCCGTTCCGTGAACAGAGTCTTTTCCAGGGGATCGGGCTCCGCGACGGTATGCTGCATGATCTGCCGGATGCGACTATAGCGCTGGAGGATCTCGTCCGCCTGGATCCGGGTGTGATTGAAGCTATGGACCGCTTCGATCTCTTCAATGTGCGATTGTTGGTCTTCCGTGAGGTTAAAATGTTCGTGGTTGATGAGGTAATGGATGGCCGTGTAGTCACTGATCTCCGGGAACAGCTTTTTGACGTCCTGGATGGCTCCCGTTGCCAGGGTCGAATTAGCGATGAAAGACCGGGGCGGGGCCAGATTGAGCTGACGGGCCCGCAGCTCCACGATCTTTTTGAGCTGGGGAATGCCCTTGTTCTTTCGGGGGTTGACCGGGACTACGGGAATACCCAGCTCCCGCTCCAATCCATCCACATCGATCTCGATACCTTTTTGAGCGGCCAGGTCCATCATTGTCAACGCCACGACCACCGGCATTTTAAGGTCGATGATCTGGGAGCAGAAGAGGAGGTTCCGCTTGAGGTTGCTGGCATCCACGAGCAGGATGACCATATCGGCCTTTACGGAAGTGTCCTGGTTCATCAGGACCTTATAGGTCACCCATTCGTCGGCTCGTTTGGGGTAAAGGCTATACGTTCCGGGAAGATCGACGATATTGACGGACAGACCCGGGGTGAGCATGCTGGAGCCGGTCTTCTTGTCGACCGTGACGCCGGGGAAATTGCCGACCTTCTGGTTCAGCCCCGTGAGAGCGTTGAACAGGGAGCTTTTCCCACTATTGGGATTTCCTACCAGGGCAATATGTAAGTTGTTCTTTTTCACGAAACAGGCCCAGGCCGGGGGCGGGTGCAAAGGTACAGGGAACGCCGGGCCGCTGTTTACGAAATGAGGAAAGCTGCCGGCGTTCCGGGGCCGAAGGCCCCAATCATTAGCCCGGGCAGACGCGAAGCGTCGTCAAAGACCAGCGAGTCGAGGACTATAAAACAATGAGTTTGCCGTTCTCATAAACCGGCAGCACATTGGCGACATCGGGCGTCAGGCAGTACCGGATGTCCTTCTCGAGGCCATAGCCCATGAGCCGGTGATAGTGGGAGGCGTTTTTGGCCTTCATGAACTCGTAGAGATCGCCTTTTGCGTCCAGGTATGCCGTCTCGGCGAGCTGGGAAGAGTCGCAATTGATGGAAAAATGGGCTTTTACCTGGTTGATGACGGCCCCGGCAAAGAGCATGTCTTCCAGGTTGATGCGGTCTTTCCAGGCGGCGCAGCCCAGCACAACGGGTTGATGCTGATCGATGAGGTACTGACAGATGGAGCCGAGGTTGGGAAAAGAGCCGGTGATGATCTGGCCGGCGCCCCTGTCCAGCGCCATGTGCAGGAGCTTGGTGCCGTTGGTGGTCGTCAGGACGAGCGTCTTGTTATGGATGAACTCGCGGGGATATTCGAAAGGGGAGTTGCCATGTTCCAGGCCTTCGGCGATCAGCCCGTCGCGTTCGCCCGCGGTAATGCCGTCGATCTGGCGGCCCAGCTCTATACATTTGGCGACACTGTCCACAGGGATCACGCATTTAGCCCCGTTTCGGAGCGCGGTAGCTATTGTAGAGGTAGCGCGGAGGACGTCGATGATCACTACAATGGCGTGATTTACATCATATAAATGCAACAGGGCGGGGGATAAAGCCGTGTATAAGGTCGGTTTGGAATTTGTCATAAGTGCGATAAACGCAACGCAAAAATAGGGCTTCGGCGGCGTTTATTTGTTCAAAACGAACTTCCATTTTTCCGATTCCGCGTATTCCTTGATCATCTTGTTACGGATCTCCAGCAGCTTTTTCATATAACGGGTGAGATAAAGCTGATTGACCAGCTTTCCCAGGCCGCCATAGGGTGTTTCGAAATGGAAGAGGTCGATAAGCAGGGTTCCGTTCTCGATGCGCTTGAAGTGGTGCTCGTGGCGAAGGCTTTTGAAATCTCCGGCCACCATTTCGTCGGTGAAGACAAGAGGACGGTCCATGGCGGTGATCTTGGATTTGAAGATGCGGGTCTTGAAAAGATGTTTCGCCTTCCAGGTCACGGTCTCGTCGAGCCCGATCAACCCGCTGGTAGTGCCGGCTATGGCTTCTTCGGCCGTATGGACCATTGATTTCCGGTGCAGGTCGATGCTTCTGGCAAGGTCGAAGACCCTGTCGACCGGAGCCGCGACGAAGGTCGTCAGATGAATAGTAGGCATTAATAAGGTGTTGGACGCCTTATTGCAAGAAAAAATCATTCCAAACTGCCGCAGTTAACTAAAAGGAAATTTCACTACCCTGGCCTGCAAGAGCTTATCTCTGATCTTAATGTAAATTTTGGTATCCAAATGGGAGAAAACAGGACGCACATAGCCGATGCCGATAGCCTTTCCCAGCGAGGGGCTCTGCGTTCCGGATGTTACCCGCCCGATGGTCATGCCGGAAAAGTCTTTGATCTCGTAGTCGTGGCGGGGGATGCCTTTTTCCAGCATTTCGAAGCCGATGAGCTTTTGGGCCGGACCGGCGGTTTTCTGCTGCTCCAGGATATCCCGGGCTGTGAAGTCTTTGGTGAATTTGGTGATCCAGCCTAATCCGGCTTCCAGGGGAGAGGTAGTGTCGTCGATATCGTTTCCGTAGAGGCAGTAGCCCATTTCCAGGCGCAGGGTATCCCGGGCGGCGAGGCCTATCGGCTTCAGCCCCAGGGGTGCGCCGACCTCGAAGATCCTGCTCCAGATGGTGGCCGCGGCCCCATCCTTATCTTCGAAGTAGATCTCGATCCCGCCGGCGCCGGTATAGCCAGTGGCGCTGATCAGGACATTATCTACTCCGGCGAACTGTCCTTTTGCAAAGGTATAGTACGTGAGATTGAGGATGTCTACATCGGTGAGGGCCTGCATCATCCGGGTGGCGTTTGGACCCTGAATGGCCAGCAGGCAGGTTTTATCAGAAATATTATGGATTTCGGCCTTATGGGTGTTATGTCTGGAGATCCATTTCCAGTCCTTTTCGATGTTGGCGGCATTAACCACCAGCATATAGGCCTTGTTCTCTTCCAGGCAGTAGACGATAAGGTCGTCCACGATGCCGCCTTTGTCGTTGGTCAGGGCGCTGTACTGGGCCTTTCCTTTGGTGAGCTTTGAGGCGTCGTTGGTAGTCACCCGCTGGATAAGGTTCAGGGCATGCTCCCCTTTCACGATGAACTCTCCCATATGGCTTACGTCGAAGATGCCGGCATTGGTACGGACCGCGAGATGCTCGTCATTGATCCCGGTATAGCTGATAGGCATGTTATAGCCCGCGAATTCCGCCATCTTTGCCCCTAGCTGAATATGGAAATGTGTGAAAGGAGTATGCTTCATGTATTGGTTTTTTTGAGCGGGGCAAAGGTATGGTTTTGGCACGTAGTGCCAAAAATGAAGGAAGCCCTCCGGCAGACGCCGGACGGCTATGTTCCAACTTCAACCAACGAAGGTCGAGAAACTCTTATACTTTATTCAGGACGGATAGTACGCCAAAGCTGCAGTCATTGGGCTTTAAACGCATGGCCGTTTTCTTTACGACCGGAGAATCGCTCTTCTTCTTCTCCCGGGTATCGGGGCCTTTGTAGCGATAGCCACCGCCGTGTTCCGGCTGAGAAGGCTGGGCGGGCTGTTTGTCGCTCTTATATTCCGGCTGGTCATCATCATCTTCATCGTCGTCGTCCTTGCTCTTCTTCTTTTGTTCCAGGCGGCTGTGGTTTTCGCTGCCATAGCTCTTGCGGTCGGTACGGACGAGGCCGCTGGTGGTCATCAGGTATTCTACATTGCTGGACCAGGGATAGGTGTCCGCGTCGTCGATGTCTTCGTCCCAGTCGTTGCTCCAGCTGTCATTATGATCGCCCCAGTGGATGTGGCGCCTGCCCGGATTGATATTGAACCAGTGGTAGTCATCCACGCTGCGGGTGATCAGGATCTTCTTCCCCACGGGGATGGCGATCTCCACCCTGACCTGCTGGTTGCGGAATTTGTCACCGCGGGCGATGGCAAAGCCCTGGGGCAGATTGATGACGCTGTCCGACTGGCGGATGGGGAAGCGGATATTTCCGGCGATCTCCCTGGCGATGGGTCCGCTGCTTCCACGGCTGAACTTTATAAGGCTCACATGGTAAGAGGAGTCGTCGCTTTTCAGCAGCTTGACCCGTACGGTGGTCAGCAGGATACTGTCTTCGCTAAGGTTATAGAAAGGGCTGTTGCGACCCAAGTCCACATCGAACCACCAGTCCGTATCCTCATAGCGGTTTATGGGCTGTATGGTCTTGACGACCAGCTTTCCGCCGCTGGGCTGGAGCAGGCTAACAGGCTCTTCCACATGCTGCCGCGACCGGAAATCGTTCATGATCATGCCGCCGAGGATGATGAAGGCGAATAGCCCGATGACCCAAAGGGTGGCGAAGGCATAGCCCAGGTAATGGTTGCGCGAGCGCCTGCCGGAGATGCGGCGGATCAGCCAGGTGAGCAGCGCGACTACGGGGATGACAAGGAAAAGAAAGAAGCCGGTCCAGGCCAGGAAGTTCTGCCAGAAGCCTTCCAGGATATAATCCTTCACATGGAGCATACCTTCACCACGGAAGGCCAGGGCTGCCAGCACCATGATCAGCGCGAAGGCGATGATACCGGCGATGAACAGGAAGAAGGCTTTGAAAAGGACGCCGACGGCATGGCCGAAACCGTTGCTGGTTCTGCGGATGGCCGGTCCGGCTTCCGTAGACCATGTTTTGGAACCCTGCTTTACCTGGCTTCCTACCTGCTGAACGCGCTCCTTTACTTCGGAGGCCATTTCCATGCCTCTGCCTTTGATGTTCTCGAGGTCGCTTTTAATGGTATTCTTGATGGACTCCAGGTCTACCTTCTCCCCCCGCATTTCGAGCTTATCGGAAGCGCTCACGGCTTCCGGCAGGACGATCCAAAGGACGATATAGGTGACGATCAGGGTACCTGTGAGGCCGCCGGTGACGAAGGCCGGTCCGCCGAAACGCGCCCAGGGGTACCAGCTATGCCGGAGGATAGAGGAAATGACCTCCAGGACCAGGGGCAGGGCGAAAATCAGGCGGGGGATCCAGATATCTATATGGAAATAGGCGGCCAGACCGCTGGCTACGCCGCCGATGACGCGGTCGTCGGGGTTGCGGTACAGGCGCTTGCGAACGGCTGCCGGAAGCGATCGCGTCGGCAGGATCATCCACAGGATAATATAGAGGAGACAGCCGGCGCCCCAGCCCATGGTCAACAGGACAAAGAGGATACGGACGATGGCCGGGTCAAGCCGCAGGTAGTTGGCCAGGCCGGCGCATACGCCACCCAGGATCTTGTCGTTGTCGGCGCGGTAAAGACGACGCTGCTCGGTGCCATACTGCCAGTTCTGCTGGTAGGGGCCGGATTGCGGCGCGGCGGCGGCGGTAGCGCTGGAAGGCGCGGGCTCGGGTTCTTCCCCTTCGAATTCTTCAGGCCGCCCCATGCTGGCGATGATGCCATTGACATCGGCGTCGGTGATGCAGGGAGCGCCTTTCTTCAGGGTCTCGGAAAAGAGCTCGGCAAACCTGTTCTCGATGTCGCTGATGATCTCATCCCGTCCTTCCTCATTTGCGAAATACCTGCGCAGGCTGTCGATATACTGCTGCAGGATCTCATAGGCGGTCTCTTCTATAGGGATCACCCGACTATGAAAGTTTATGTTAATAATCTTTTTCATTGTTAGTGTTATTTGGAGGTTGAAATGTAGGAATGTTCAGTTTTCAAACGGGTTGCTAGAGCTTGTTATTCGTGAGTGCGTGGACGGCATTTGCCAGCTCGTTCCAGGTGGCTTCCAGCTCGCCGTAGAACGCTTCTCCTTTCGGAGTCAGCGAAAAATATTTACGGGGTGGTCCGGAGTTGCTTTCTACCCAACGGTAGGTGAGCATGTCTGCATTTTT
>JAMFRX010000021.1 GCA_026224995.1 Puia dinghuensis | reverse complement strand
TGCCAGCTAAGGCTCACCGCGCCGCCCTTCCGCACCGGATTGGGATAAACCGTCATCTCTTTCTTCGGCGCCAGGCCCAGCGTGCTCAGCGTGTCCTTCATCCACTGCATGGGACTATCAACCCGCACCGCCACATAAGAGATAGCGCCGCTAAGATGATGGCAGACCACCCGCCCATATCCTGTGACCACCGCCTCCGGCAGCACTTTTATCTTGATAGAATCCTTTACCGTCGTATCCTTTACCGGCATCCGCGCGACCTTGCCAAGCACCATCCGCGGTCTCTGCACCTGCTCCACACCCGCCTTCACCCCCTGCTGCGCCGTGGCCTCCGTAGACACCAGCAACCCCGCCAGCACCCAATGCCACCAGCCCCTCCACCCCTTCGCCGCCACCGGCTCCAACGCCATCCCGCGGTTCATCTGCTCCGGCGTCATCCGCCCGCATACCTGCTGACCCGCCCGCGATAAATATTGTATGATCTCCCTGTCGCTCATCGCAGAAAGATCCACGACCGTCTTTTTGCAGGCCCCGCAAAACCGGCCCTGTTCCTCGGGCCGCATGTCCGCCCACCGCTCGTGGCAGGGCTTCGGTATATTCAGCTGAATATTCGCTTTCATATGCAATGCTTTATGTCAGGATGCACCAGACAACCCGATTACATAAAAGCGCCGCCGGATATTTCACTCCTTAAAAAAGAAGCGACTGCCGCCCCGCCGCAAAACAATATATTTGTTTTGAAAATCAACCTCATGCTACCTGCTTCCAAGACCTTCACCGCAGCCCTCTTCGCCTGCATCCTCTCGCTGCCCGCCATCGCCCAAAAGGGTTCCGCCACGGACCCCTATATCCTCAATCCGTCCCCCACTACCGTGGTCTGGGGGTACTACTGGTCCGAAGCAACCCCGGTCCTCCACGTCCATTCCGGCGACTATGTCACGGCCCGCACCCTCCTCACCTCGAACCCCGAACGGCTCGAAGCAGCCGGCGTCGCGCCCGACCAGGTGGAAAAAGAGCTGAGTGACGTCCAGTCCGTCAAAGAACGCGGCCCGGGCGGCCACGTCCTCACCGGCCCCATCTACGTCGAAGAGGCGGAGCCCGGCGACGTGCTGGAAGTACGGTTCCAAGCCATCGACCTCGCCATACCTTATGGCTATAACGCCATCGGCCAGGCAGGCTTTCTGTCCGATGAGATCTTCGACCGCAAGATGCGCATCATCAACCTGGATGCGAAGAAGATGATCGGCCACTTCGCCGAAGGCATAGACATCCCCCTCCATCCCTTCTTCGGCAGCGTGGGCGTAGCCCCACCCAAGGAAGCAGGCCGCTGGAACAGCGCCCCACCATGGGTCCACGCCGGCAACCTGGATAACAAAGAGCTGGTCGCCGGCACCAGCCTCTTCATTCCCGTAGCAGTCAAAGGCGCCCTGCTCGAGATCGGCGACGGCCACGCCGCCCAGGGCAACGGAGAAGTGGATATCACCGCCATCGAAACATCCCTCATCGGCCACCTCCAGCTCATCGTCCACAAAGGCAAGCCCCAGCGCTGGCCAAGAGCGGAGTCGCCAACCCACTATATTGCCATGGGCTGCGACCGGGATCTCAACGCCGCCACACATATCGCCGTACGCGAGATGATCGCCTGGCTCATGCAAGAGAAGAAAATGACACAGGCCGACGCCTATATGCTCTGCAGCGTGGCGGCAGACGTGGACATCACCCAGCTCGTCGATGGCAACGTAGGCGTCCACGTGATGCTGGCGAAGTCCGTGTTCGTCAAGTGAGCCCGGCTAATCCAGGAGCTCATTCATATGCTTGTAATTGTCCTTTACCGTTTGCAGCACCTCCTTGAACTCGCCACCCAGCATCATCCGGGTCATCGACAAGGCCATCCCCTTCACCATCTTCATCTCGATCTTCGGCGGCAGCGCCAGCGCCGTCCCATCCGTCATGGCATTCACCAATACCGGACCGGGATGATCGAACGCCGCCTTCAATCCCTCCTCTATCTTATCCGGGTCGCTGATCGTGATCCCCTTGATCCCCATGGCCTCCGCAACCTGTGTGAAATCAGGGTTCACCATATCCACCTGGAAATCCGGCAGTCCCATGACCTCCATCTCCAGCTTTACCATCCCAAGCGCCCGGTTGTTAAAGACGATGATCTTTATCGGCAGATCGTATTGCTTGATCGTAGCCAGGTCCCCCAGTAACATGCTTATACCGCCATCGCCGCACATCGCCACTACCTGCCTGTCCGGCCGCGCAAAAGCGGCGCCAATCGCATGCGGCATCGCATTGGCCATCGAGCCGTGGACGAACGATCCTATGATGCTCCGCTTCCCGTTGGCAGTAATATACCGGGCGGTCCACACATTGCACATTCCCGTATCGTTGGTAAAGATCGCGTCCTCGGCCGCTATCTTGTCGATAGCCGCCGCCAAAGCCTCCGGATGCAGCGAATTCACCTTCCCCCTGTCGTTCACATAGGTTTGCAAATGTTCCTTCACCTTTTTATACACGTGAAGCTGTGCGTCCAGAAAAGCGCTATCCGTCTTCTTATTCAGCAAGGGCAGCAGCGTCTTCACGGTCGATCTCACATCCCCGTACAAACCCATGGTCAGCTTGCTCCGCCGTCCCAGCCTGTCGGGCTGGTTGTCTACCTGCACGATCACCTTGTCCTGCGGATAAAAAGGCGTATAAGGAAAATCAGTCCCCAGGAGCAGCACCACGTCGGCTTCATGCATGCTGTGATAGCAGCTGGGTAGCCCCAGCAAACCAGTCATCCCTACCTGGTACGGATTGTCGTACTCGATGCCCGCCTTCCCGCGAAACGAATATCCCACCGGAGCCTGAAGATGTCCCGCCAGCTCTACCACCTCGTCATGCGCCTCGGCCGCACCGATGCCGCAAAAGATGCAGATCTTCTGGTTCTTGTTGATCAGGTCGGCCAGCGCCTGCAGCTCTTCGGCCACCGGAGTGACATGGGCCTTACAAAAGAAATTCTTCTGCGAAGCCTCGATGTCCACCGCAGGCTGCCCGGCTACATCTCCGGGAAACCCGATGACGGCGACCCCCCTGCGGTGAAACGCCGTCTGGATAGCCGCCTGTGCCATCCTCGGCAGCTGCTCCGGAGTGCAGGCTATCTGGTTGTAATAGCTGCAATCGTCAAACAGCTTTATGACATTCGTTTCCTGGAAATAGCCGCTGCCGAATTCTTTGGTGGCGCAAGTCGATGCGATGGCGATCACCGGCGCCCCCGACCGGTGGGCATCGTAGAGCCCGTTGACCAGATGCACATGTCCCGGTCCGCTGCTGCCCCCGCAGCAGGCGATCCCATTCAGCTGCGCCTCTGCCGAAGCCGCAAAAGCCCCCGCCTCCTCATTGCGTACATGGACCCACTGCAGCGCCGGGTTCCGCCGGACTGCATCATTCAATTCGTTCAGACTGTCGCCGGTGATGGCATAAATACGCTTTATACCAGCCTGCACCAGCATCTCTACCAGTTGATCAGCTACTCTTTTTTCCATATTTATATAGTTTATAACTCCATCAAGCTAAACAAAACTATCCTAAAACCAGGTTAACAGCCATTAACAAATACCGGCATTTGTGGTATCAATCGGCTTTTGCTCCTGAATTCACTGAAATTGACGCCAGCCACATTCTTAAAGAACTTGCTAAAATGGCTCAGGTCGTCGAAGCCTAACTTATAAGCGATCAGCTTCATATTCGCATCGCTGTACATGGCAAGGCGCTTCGCCTCCAGCACCATCCGCTGCTGGATATGATAGCTAGCCGTAAAACCGGTCACCCGCTTTACCACATCGGACAGGTAATTAGGCGTAACCGACAATTCACTGGCATAATCCGCCACCAGCCGCTTCGTCAGGAAATCTCTTTCCACCTTGCTGCAAAAGCTGTTGAACAGATCCACCCGCCTGGAAGGCGCATCCTCCTGCTGGGCCGAGACCGACATCCGACGCATATAGATAAGGAAGATATTCAACAACCCGCTAAGTATCTCCTGGCTTAACAACAAATGCTGTTCCAGCTCGCGGATCATATCCTGCACCACATTCGTCAGAAACCCCTCGACCCGGTTCTCCCCCAGGGAAAAGACCCTGACCTTCGGAAAGCCGGTCAGCAATTCACTGTGCAGGGAGTTACCCGGGCCCACCGTGGCCAGAAACAAAAAATTGGCATTAAAGGACAACACATATCCATCGATTTCTCCGTCGGCCTTTAGCTGTTGCATCCGGCCCGGCGGGATAAAGAACACGCTGTTATCCGCCAGCAAATAGGACTCCAGATCGATGCAATATCGCCCCATCCCACGCGTACACCACAATACCTGGTAATGTCCATGCTGACAAGGGCTATCCGGCAACCTGCCATTTTTTTTCAACCATTCGATGGTATGCACCTCGAACAGGAGGTTTTTTTGAGAAGGGGTCTGTCTAACAATACTCATGATCGTATGATTTGGTCACTTGCCGCTATGACAATTTGGTGCCAAAACATAAGCCGGTGCAAAACAGGCATTTGCGAAAAATTGCATTTGGGCAGTCTGACGATATTTCGCCAGCTGATGAAAAACAAGGACCATTTGCACCTTCCCGATATTTCCCTACTTTCATCCAAAAAACCATGCCCATTAGACGCCTCCTCTACTGCTTAGCCTTCGCCATAATGGCCCACCTTTCGATCCCGCTTTCCACCGACGCCCAAAAGGCGACACCCAGGCAGGCTGCTTCCCGGCAGCCCCTCGACAGCATCATGCCGGTGCGCGGATTCTGCATCGACATCCCCCGCCCTACCGGCGTGGACTCCTTCATACACTTTATCCACGATGCCCTCGCCCCGCGAAAGGTCAATACCTTGTTTATCCTGGTGGACTATCGCTACCAGTTCAAGTCCCATCCCGAGCTGGCCGACAGCCAGGGCCTCTCTCTTACCGACGTGAAAAAGATCGTGCTCGCCTGCGCCCAGGAGAAGATACGCATCATCCCCCAGATCAACATGCTGGGCCACCAGGGCTGGGAAGAACATCCCGGCAAGCTCCTCCAGGCCTATCCCGAATTCGACGAAACCCCCTGGGTAAAGAACCCTGCTAAGTATGTCTGGCCCAATGACGACAACCTCTATTGCCGCAGCTATTGTCCCCTTCATCCCAAAGTGCACGAGGTGATCTTTGCCGCCATCGACGAACTCTGCGATGCCTTCGAAGCCACAGCCTTTCATGCCGGCATGGACGAAGTATTTTATATTGGTGAAAGCAAATGCCCCCGCTGCGGCGGCCGCGACCCCGCCGTTCTCTTCGCCGGCGAAGTACAGGCCATCCACGACCACCTGGCCCGGAAGAACCGCGAGCTCTGGATCTGGGGCGACCGCCTCATCGACGGAAAGACCACCGGCATCGGCGAGTGGGAAGCAAGCTATAACAACACCTTTCGCGCAGTGGACCTGATCCCCAAAGACGTCGTCATCTGCGACTGGCATTACGATCGCCCCGACCAGACCGCTGTCTATTTCGCGATGAAAGGCTTCCGCGTCATCACCTGCCCCTGGCGCATCTCCCAAAACGGTGTCGCCCAGGTCGACGACATGGTTCGCTTCCGAAACGAGTCCACCCCGGAAATGAAAGACCGCTTTCTCGGCATCGTCGAGACCACCTGGTCCAGCACCCAGCAATTTTTAAATGGTTATTATGGCCTAACGCCGAAGAACCCGGTGCGGGAGCATACGGCCTACGATTGTTTCAGGGAGGTCTTCCAACGCATTGATTCACTGGGTAACTAACGGTTTACTTCTTCGGTGGGCCAGCATTAAAATCGCATTAATATGTTAAAATTTCCTGCTTTCCCTTTGCGCGCATCGGAACTATAAAAAAATAGTATCTTCATAGCCCTTTTCTAATAATAAAGTATGAAAAATAGTCTTGCAGGGTTACTGCTGCTGGTTTCATCGGCAGTCTTCGCTCAACCCACCGTACACGATCAGTTCCAAAAGATTACCACCGTTCAGCAGGCGCAGCAATACGTCGATGCCAATGCGACCCTCAAGCCCGCCTTGCTCAACCTGTCCTCTAAAAAGGACAGCACCCTCATCGATAAGCGTTTATTGCGTCAGAATAAAGGCGATATCTTCTCGGTCGGCTATGTCACCTATAAGGTCATCGAAGCGACTGAAAAAGTCGTCTACCGCTCCAGCTATATCTTCCTCGATGGCTCCTCCCTTCAGCCCACCCAGATCGACAGCCTCAAGAAGATCGTGGTGCAAAAAGCCACCGCCGGCGACTCCTGGGATAAGCTTTCCGATCAATATACTATGGACGGCAACACTACCCACGGCGATACGGGCTGGTTCTTCGGCGAGGATATGATGCCCAAAGAATTTCAGGAGGCCGTTAAGGGTCATAAGCTGGGGGATATCTTTTTCGTAGATGTCGCGGACAAACAGTGGCACTACATCGTCAAGAAGACCTTCGATGACGACGACAAGAAAGAGATCACCGTCCTGAAGTCTAACGGCAGGTAAGCAGGCCCCGGACACGCGGCTCTTCGGCGGCCGCAAAGGTATTCCTCATTTCTGAAGCGCTATAAAAAATGTCGACCCCTGGCCAGGCTGACTCTCAAACCAGATCCGTCCCTTATGCGCTTCTATTATCTGACGGCAGATATACAGCCCCAGGCCAAACGATTGCTCCCCCGAAGTCCCTTTCCGCTTGATACTGCTCTCGAAAGGCTCAAACAGCTTACCCGCTATCGCGGGTGGAATGCCCATACCACGATCCTGCACCGCTATGGTAACAAAGTCCGGCGCCTCTTCAGCACTTATGCTGATATCCGCCCCTTGCGGGCTGAACTTGATCGCATTCACCACCAGGTTATCCAGTACCCGGGCCAATTTCTCCCTGTCCGCCCGGATGACCGGCCCGGCATTGTCCGCCGTAACAAGCCGCTGCTTTTTCTCCGTAGCCCTATAGGCAAGCAGCTGCGCCCCCTGTTGTATCAGCGCGTTGACATCTACGGATTCTTTATGGAGCGTCTCTTCTTTTATCTCAAAATCAGTCTCCAGCAATTCGCCGATCAGCTGCAGACATCTCGTGCTGGCTTTTTCCACCAGGCCTATCAACTCTTTATCTTTCCCGGGGGAACTGCTGCTCATCATCACGCTGATGGAGTTGATAGCGCCTATGGGGTTTCGCAGATCATGTGCGACCACCCTTATCAGCCGGACGTAATTCTTATTGCTCGTCTCAAGGGCGGCTGTAGTATTGGCAAGCTTCTTATACTGCTCTTCCAATGTTGCGTGAATGCGGCTGCGCTGCCTCCCATTACGATAGAGGATCAGGATGATGAAAGCCGCAAGCACGCAGGCAAAGCCTTCCAGCCACAGCATTCTGTCCGCATCCGCCGCTCTTTCCCGGCTGGCCTCC
>JAMFRX010000153.1 GCA_026224995.1 Puia dinghuensis | reverse complement strand
CCTTCCATCTCGGCATGACCGGTGTCGGTTAAGACGACGACGTTCACATTGGAATCAATTACAGGTGAAGAAGGGTGAAAGTCTTCCGGCAGTATCTTACCGTATTCGGGATAAACAGGTTCAGCGACAAGCCCCAGGGCCGAGGCAAGTTCCTGTCCGTCTCCGGAATTCCAGCCCAGGATCGACAACAGGAAGATAAAAAGAAAATTGGATTTATGCATAGGACAAACAATTTGCTGGACCGGCTCATTCCTCCCCGGGATGATAACGCTTCTCTATGTTCTTTTCGACATCCTCCCGGTAAAAGAGCACCTCTTTGAACTGCCCGGTAAGATACATCGCCGCCTGATCCGAAAAATGCGGCGAGGCCGGATCGCTACTCCCCCCGCCCGTGACGATGGTCCTTGCCTTCAGCCGCTTCCCGAACTCTACCGCCGCGATGAAGCTGTTGCCGGAATAGCCATATCGTTTTTTTGTAGTTGGCATCACCTTGCTTACAAAAGACGGCAGCTCGCCGAAAGCCGAGGACACCAGCCCTACCGCTATGCTGGGCTTCCGGTCGTCATATGTCTCCGTGATCTTTCCCGTAAGCCGTTGATAACGGCATTGCTCGCCCCATTCTATCTTCCAGCTGCCATAGCGTTGCCGCAGGTCGTTGACGACGGCCATGAGCTCTCCTGTCTTCTGTTCCGGCGTACTGGCGCTCAGCTCTGCCCTTACATTCCCCACGGCATTGGAAGCTTCTTCCTGGGTCTTCGGCCGGGGAGCATAGGTCGCCATCCGCGTGGCCCACTCCACTGCAAGATTGGTAGCTACGCTGTGCACCGCCGAACGACGGTCCCATTTCTGCAGGACGGCAATGGGCTCCTGCAGTACCCTGCGTACGCTGTCGCTGGCGCCATCATACGCATCCAGAAGGGCAGGCAGCAGCACATCGAAAGCCGAAAGATAATGATCGTATCCTTTGGAGATCAGGCTGTCGAGGGTGAAATTATCGGCGCCGCTCAATAATCTGGCCGCATTCAACGCCCGGAAGTTCTCGCCATCCGGCGCCATATAGGCCGGATACCGGTTGCGTTCGGGACTGCTGTTGCCGGATAGGCTATAAGGCGTGGAATTGCAGTTCTGTATCCATCCGGTGGCGGGATTGTACAGATGCACGATCTCATCCAGGGTGTGGACACCCTTCCATTCGGTTGCGGCGATCGACCCATCTACCGGTAACGACCAGTCATACGCGCTGTCCCGCCGGGGAACGAAGTTGCCATGCCAATAGGCGATATTGCCCTGGTCATCGGCATACACCGTATTGTTGGTGGTATTAGCCCGGATATCCATGGCTTGCTTGTACTCGTCGAAGGTATTGGCCTTGGTGATCGACCAGGCTTCCAGCAGCGCATTCAGGCTGCGGTTGTATTCCTTGAGGCTCAGCCACCGGCCGTCGCGGCTGGCCATCACCGGCCCATGATGCGTATAATAGCCTTTCACGGGCAATGCCGCAAGGCCTTCGTCTTTTTTGTAGTAGATGGTAAAAGGCCTGCTGGTCACCGGCCTGGTCTGCCCCTGGTATTCGTATACCCAGCCGCTATCCTGCTGCCTGACCTTCTCGGCATAGAGATCGGCCACATCCGCATAGCTGGAAGTATGCATCCAGCCGCAATGTGCATTGAACCCCTGGTATACGAAGAACTGCCCCCAGGTAACGGCGCCATAGGCATTCAGGCCCTCTTCGCTCACCAGCTGCACCTCCATCCTGAAATAAAAAGGGACATGGGGATTGATGTAGAGTTCCGTAGCCTCCGAAGCCGTCCGAAAGCCTGCCAGCGCAAATCCATTGGAGCCCCTTTCCTCCTCATCCGGTAAGCCATTCTCCGGCTCCTGCCCGCCATCCGGCTGCAAACCACGATCCGGTGTCTGTCCATGCCCCGACTCCTGCCCACGATCCGGCCCCATCCCCCTATCCTCTAGCACCATCTTCTCAATAGCCGACACCACAGGCCGCTTTTGCGGATGCGCCGTAGCCATAGCGGCATGCCCACTGTAAAAATTCCTTATCTCCTCAGGCTTCACCCCACCCGTGCTCGTAGCCGATACGCTCCCGTCCGTGAACATCAGCGCATACCAGGGTTCAAAATGCTTTAGCACCAGGGGCTTAGTCTCAGGATGCTTTAAAAGATAGTAGTTGACCCCGTCGGCAAAGGCATCCAGCAACTGGTGCATCCAGGCCGGGCTGCGGTTGTAATCCGCTACCGCCTGCGCACTGTCATAGATCAGCCGCATCATCACATCCGTATAGAGATAGCTCTCGCCATAGGCCTCGGACTGTCGCCCCAACATCTCCAGGTAGTTCTTTTCCACCCGGGGAAAGTCTGCCTGGCATTCTGTATATAACAGCCCAAAGACAACCGCCGCATCCGTCTTGCCATAAATATGCGGCACCCCCCATTTATCGCGGAGAACGGTCACCTGCCTGGCCTCCGCCTCGCAACGATGCTGCTCCTGGCCGGAAAAAGTCTGGCCAGACGAAAGCATAGGCAATAAAAGCCCACAAACTAGCTGCAGTATGGCCGTTTTCGGCCTTCCCGTCCCCCATTGGAAAAGGAGTCTTCTCATCCCCCTAAAATAGCCATTTTACCACAAAGTAGTATTGGCGCAGCCGCTTTTTGTCCTATCTTCCAGTCCCACCTTGCCATCCTACATAATCCGCCATCCCAATCCCGACCACCGCTTACCTCCAGTGACCCCCACGCTAAAAACTCATTTACGATGGCACTGTCGTCAATTCCAGACGCTATTTACTCTTGGATCGAAGATCGATCAGGCAAAAAAGGCTATGCCTTTTACCTCTCATTGACCCTGATCTCCATCAGCCTTTTCCTGGCTTTCCCCCGATACGATCAATACAATTATAACCAGCAGGCATGGGATGTGACCATGCTAAAGGCCAAGGACCTTACCAATAACCTCACCCATATCCCGCCGGAAAGCTTCATGGCAAAAAAGGTCTTCCGGCTTACCGTCCCCCTTTTTATCCGCATCTTCCACCTCAACAGGCAATCGGTGATCGCCATACAGGCGCTGCTGGGCTTCTTCCTCATCTTTTTCGCCTATAAGCTGGCGAAACGCATCCTGCAGGACGCCCCGTCGGCAACCATAACTACCGCCGGTATCGTTTTCATCTATGTCGGAAGAGCGTGCTTCTCGGATATTACGTATACCCTTTTCGACGGATGGGCCTACTTCTTCATCCTCATGACCATGTACCGCAGGAATCTTTTTGCCATCTTTGTTTTCGCAAGCCTGGCCTGCTGGATCGACGAGCGGGGTGCGCTAGCCCTCATCCTGCCGATCCTTTTTCACCAGATAGACGCTGCCAAGGACAAGAATTTCACCTG
>JAMFRX010000152.1 GCA_026224995.1 Puia dinghuensis | reverse complement strand
TGATCCTCGTGATCGCCCTGCTGACCATCAGCACCCAAACCCTGCGCGCCGCCGCCGCTAACCCGTCAAAAGCCTTACGAACCGAATAACAATAAAAGACAATGATCCGAAACTACCTCCGCACAGCCTGGCGTAACTGCTGGAAGAACCGGTCAGTCAACGGGATGAACATTGCCGGCCTCTCCGCCGGCATGACCGCCGCCATCCTCATCTTCCTTTGGGTAAACAATGAGACAAATTACGATTCATTCAGCCCTGGGGCAGACCGTACCTATCGTATCACCTCCAATATCACCAGCGCCAAATGGCGATGGGCCACCGCACCGCTACCCCTGGCCGACGCCCTGAGGACAGAGCTGCCACAGGTGGAAAAGGTTGCCGTCATCCAATCCACGTACACAACCTGGTTCCACATTGGGGAAGAGTTCTTCGAAGAGAAAAATGCCGCCTATGTCGGAAAAGACTGGTTCAACCTGATCCACTATGATTTCGTAAAAGGCAATGCCGCCAGCTTTCTTGCACATCCCTTCAGCCTCGCTCTCACGGAGTCTAAGGCGAAGAAATATTTCGGCAATCGCACACCCATCGGCCAGTCTATCCGCATCGACTCCACCGACTATCAGGTCCGCGCCGTCATCAAAGATAACCCGGCTAACTCCAGCTTTCAATACGATGTCCTCATACCCTTGGAAGCCCATCTCGCCGACCCCTCGGTCCGCAAGAGCGATCTGACCTATGACAACTATAATTACATGACGTTCCTCCGCCTCCGCAAAGGAGCCGATCCGGTGCAGACCGCTAAGAAGATCACTACCCTCATCAATAGCCGGCAGAAACAAGAGGGCACCATCATCGATCTGGAGCCGCTTCTCCACATGCACTTCGAAACAGGCCTCACATCCCCGGGCATCGGGACTTCCGACCATAAAACGGTATACATCTTCAGCATCCTTGGCATCTTCCTGCTCGTCATCGCCTGTATTAACTACGTCAACCTCACCACAGCCCGGGCCAGCCAGCGCGCCAAAGAGGTCAGCATCCGCAAGATCGTCGGCGCCGATAAGATGGGACTCTTTATCCAGTTTATCCTGGAATCCCTTATCGTCAGCTTCATTTCCTTGCTTATTACCATCGCCCTGGTGCGGTTGAGCCTGCCCCTCTTCAACAACCTGACCGGTAAGACCTTCGCCGACCCCCTAACCTCGCCCGCGATGTGGAAGATCGTAGGGATCACCCTGCTCACGGCGACCGCGCTCAACGGCATCTACCCCGCCATCCTCCTGTCTTCGTTCAACCCGTTGAATGTCTTCAGAGGCTTCAGCATCCTTAAGTTCAAAGACGTCTACCTGCGTAAGAGCCTGGTAGTCCTCCAGTTCACGTTCTCCATCATGCTCATCATCGGCGCCATTATCATCCAGCATCAGCTCCGCTACATCCAAAACACCAACCCGGGCTACGACCGCTCCCAGGTGTTCTCCTTTCGCCTGCCTTGGTCCATGTTCCGCCACGATACGGCCGGTGCCAGAGCAACCATCCTCACCGGCATCCGCCAGGATCTACTGGCACAGACCAGCGTCGCCGGCGTATCCATGGCCAGCCAGTCCCTCGTCTATCTACAAAGCACCAACTCCGGCTCTGCGGATTGGGAAGGACATGACACCAGCTACAAACCCACCGTCAACCAGCTTTCAGCCGACGAGGATTACCAGCAGTTGTTCCATATTCAGATGAAGGAGGGCCGCTGGTTCCGGCCTGCTGACCCCATGGACAAACACAATTTCATCCTCAACGAGACAGCCGTCAACGACTTCAAAATGCGCCAGCCCGTCCTCGGCCAGCGCTTCATCTTCCAGCGGGATACCGGGACGATCATCGGCATTGTAAAAGACTTCCACTATGCCAGCCTTCATACCCGCATCGGCCCGCTGGTCATGTTCGATCGCGACAACTGGCGCTCCACCTTCTATGTAAAGACCCAACCCGGGAAGGCCGCCCAGGCCCTCGCCACAGCCCGGACGCTCATGCAACGCTATAATCCCGGCCGACCCTTCATCTACAGCTTCCTGGACGACGAGTTCGAAAATCTCTATCGCGCCGACCAGAAGCTGTCGACCCTCATCCTGGTCTTCTCGGTCATCGCCATCATCATCTCGTGCATGGGTCTCTTTGGTCTGGCTGCTTTTTCCGCCGAACAACGGATGAAGGAGATCGGCATCCGCAAGGTGCTGGGGGCAAGCGTTAGCAACATCCTGGCCCTCCTGTCCGGCGACTTTATCCGCCTGGTAACCCTCTCCATCCTGATCGCCACCCCCGTGGCCGGATGGATGATGTACAAATGGCTGCAGGACTTTGCTTACCATATTTCCATCGGACCCGGCATCTTCATCCTGGCCGGCCTGCTGGCCGTGATGATCGCCCTGGTGACCATCAGCTTCCAATCCATTCGCGCCGCCCTGAGCAACCCGATAAAAAACCTCCGGACGGAATGATACATGACCGAAGCTGCCATATCGCAATTCCTTATCGCCGAACGTGAACCCGAAGCCGCCGTTCGTTAAAAAGCGCGATGATCTTCGATAGTCAAAACATAGCTTTAACTTATTTAGGAAAAAACCCCAACTGAGTATGACAAAGCTTTTTGTTTTGACATTTGTTATCATCGTTCTACAGCGTTCTTCTTTTTCCCAGGTCCAATTCGGCGTAAAAGCGGGGTATAACCTGGCGAGCGTGCATGTCAGTGATGAAACCTCCTATTTCACCTGGAAAAGCAAGTCCGATTTCCACGCCGGTATCCTCGTAAATATTCCGCTCCTGGCCGGCCTGAGCGTACAGCCGGAGGCGGTCTACTCCGGCCAGGGAGCTAAGATAAATGACGATGGAGACCAAGTCACGCTCAGCACCGGACTGATCAACATCCCCGTGATGGTCCAGTACACCTACAAAGGCGCCTTCGTCGAAACCGGCCCGCAGTTAGGGTTTTTGATCAATGCAAAAGAAAAGGAGGGCTCCTATTCTCAGGATATCAAGAGCGACCTTAAAACTGCAGAAATTTCCTGGGGCGTCGGCCTCGGGTACAAGACAAGTATTGGCCTGGGCATCGATGCCCGGTATAACTTCGGTATCGGAAATATAGCGAAGTCCGGCAGCGACTTTGACAGTTATGGCCACGATGCCCGCAGCGGCGTATTTCAGGTCGGGTTGTTCTGGCTGTTCGGCCGGCGGTAGTTCACAGCTGCAGTCATCCACATGACTGTGCTGCCTGGATGGTTGTTATAGCAGCTGGGATCATCGTCGCCGGGGTCGGGTATAGGGTCAGGGTCCGGAGTGGGGTCAGGGGTATAAACCGGATCGGGATCGGGATCTGGATCGGGGACTGGCATGTCTTTGGTGCAGGAAGAAAGGGCCAGCAGGATGGCGGAGAGAATGATTAGCGTTTTCATCTGTTGAGTGTTTACTTGTCAGAAGAATGGTGTCACTTCTCAGACGCGTCGTGAAAAATGAGGTTTAATGCATTAAAACGAATTAATCACAGGTAATCGGAAAATCCTCCATCTTTTAATCCCTATTCTCCATTTTCCCAGGACTCCCCGGGCTGTAGCTTTGCTCCATCATTAAAAATTACAAAAGATGAAACAGCTTACAGTTCCCGCCCGGGAAGATGTGTCCCCCGCCAACCAGGCCAGCTTTGATGCCCTCAAAAATGCCCTCGGCATGGTGCCCAACCTATACGCCTATATGGCACATTCCGACAATGGCCTGAGCAAATACCTCTCCTTTCAGGGCGCAAAGACTTCGCTCAGCAATAAAGAGAAGGAGGCCGTCAACCTGGTCGTCAGCCAGGTAAATGGTTGTATCTATTGCCAGAGCGCCCATACGTTCTTGGGAAAAATGAACGGCTTCTCCGAGGACGAGATCTTAAAGATACGAAGCGGTCACGCCAGTCTTCCCAGGCTGGATGCGCTGGTGGTCCTCGCTAAAGACATCACCGAACAGAAGGGACATGCATCTCAGCCCAGCCTCGACGCTTTCTTTGCTGTAGGATACGATCAGGGTAACCTGGTCGACCTGGTCCTGCAGATCAGCGATAAGGTCGCTATGAATTACCTGCACAACCTTACCCAGGTCCCAGTAGACTTCCCGCTAGCTATGGCCCTCAACGCGGTCACGGCATAGTAATAAAATAGTAGTTTTGTACTATGCCGGCGCCTACAACCTTTACTCTCACCAGTCCGCACAACGGGCAGCTGTCGTTGAAGATCTTCTCCTTCAACGACAACAGCCATTTTGACCATCTGCAACGATTGAACTACTATTCGGTGATCTTGTTCACGGGTGGTCGGGCCAGGCTGAGCGCCGATTTTACCCAGTATGATCTCCAGGGCCCGAACCTGCTCTTCTTTGCGCCTTATCAGCCTTTCATGTTGTCCTCGGCCGTCGATATCTGCGGCGTGACGCTCAACTTTCATCCGGACTTCTTTTGCATCCACCAACATCAACGGGAAGTAGCCTGTAACGGAGTGCTGTTCAACAACATCTATCAATCGCCTATAGTAGCTTTGTCCCGTGAGGAGGAAAATGAATTTCAAGCAATCATAGAGCAGATGAAACCGGGTGTCATCCAGCCGGGCCTGGGCCGGAACGAGCTGCTTATCGCTTACCTCAAGATCTTCCTCATCCGGGCATCACGCTTAAAGCTGGAGCAGGTGCCTGCATCCTCTCCGGCGGCGGCGGATAATCGCAAAACGGAGCTCATGCAAAACCTCCGCGATGCCATCGAAAGCCATTATCGGACCAAACATGCCGCGAGCGACTATGCGGAAATGCTCCACATTTCCCCAAAAGTCCTTGGCCGGGTCACCAAGGCCTATTTCAACAAAACGCTCACCAGCCTCATCTCCGAACGTATCATTATCGAAGCCAAACGCGAACTCTATCTGAGCTCCAGGACGGTAAAAGAAATTGGGTATGCCCTTGGATTCGAAGATGAATACTATTTCAGCCGGTTCTTCAAGATCAACGCGGACGTTTCCCCGCATACCTTCCGGGAAACCGTCGGCTTTGCGCGGGGGGAGGACTTACCCGGCGCGTCTCCCACAAGCAATTACGAACGCCAGGTGTATTGAAACCGGACGATAAACGAGGATGAATCTATGTCTAATAATTGATTTTCAGCCGCTTAGCAACTTGGCATTTTTATGGCTCTCTACCTGGCCTACACAAGACCACTATGCTTAAAAACTATCTCAAGATCGCCCTGCGCAACCTGGTGAAGAACAAGCTCCATTCTTTCATCAATATCACAGGCCTGGCCTTTGGGATGGCCGCCGCCACCTTGCTTCTGCTGAACATTCAATACGGGCTCAGCATCGATCAGTTCCATGAAAAGAAAGCCCTTATCTATGAGGTCTTGCACAAAGGCATGGGCAACGGCGAGATCCAGGTAGGGAATTCCAACTCCAGTCTGTTAGGCCCCGCCCTGAAAAGCTATCCGGAGATTGGCAGCGTAGCAAGAGTGCAGGGGTCTTCGATGCTTTTCCGCTATGCCGATAAGAAGATTCCCACTTGGGGTAACTTCACCGACCCCGCCTTTTTATCCATGTTCAGCTTTCCGCTGGAAAAAGGGGACCTGGCAACGGTCCTAAAGGATCCCAACGATATTGTCCTCACGCGTCGGCTCGCCGCCAGGCTCTTCGGCGGCGACAACCCCATGGGCAAGATCGTCACTACCCCCACGGGCGATAATTTTACCGTCACCGGCGTACTGAAAGACCTGCCGCCCAATACCCAGTTCAATTTCGAATACCTGTTATCCTTGACTTATTTGCATAACCAGGGTGAATGGAACAACTGGAATACCAATACATATGTCGAATTGGGGCCAGGCGCCAGTGTAGCTGCCGTCAATCAAAAGATTGTCGATTTAATGGCCCGGCGCAGCCCGTCGGCGGATCGCTCCATGGCCAAAGAGAAAATTTTCCTTTACCCGCTGACCAAGCTCTATCTGGAGACCAGGTTCAAAAATGGCGAGCCTGCCGGCGGTAATATCGATAACCTGAAAATGCTCGGTGGCCTGGCGGCCATCATCCTGCTGATCGCTTGTATCAACTTCATGAACCTGAGCACCGCCAGAAGCGAAAAGCGGGGGAAAGAAGTAGGCATCCGGAAAGTTGTCGGCGCGCCCAGGCTTTCCCTCATCTTCCAATTTATCGCCGAATCCATCCTGATGGCCTTACTCGCAGGCATGATCGCGTTGGTGCTGGTGGAGCTGACCATTCCTTACTTCAATGCCCTCACCGGCGTAACCCTGTCCATTCCCTGGAGCGCACCCTCGTTCTGGATTGCCGCAGGGGGATTCATTCTCTTCACGGGTATAATTGCCGGCAGCTATCCCGCCTTCTATCTGTCTTCTTTTAGACCGGTGAAAGTGCTGAAAGGTGTTCTGCAAAATGCCAATGCCCTTGTCGCCCCGCGTAAGATCCTGGTGGTTGTTCAATTCGTGTTATCCATATTCTTCATCAATTTCACCGTCATTTACCAAAAGCAGATCCGGTACGAGCTCGATCGGGAACTGGGCTTCGCCAAAGATGACCTGGTCTTTCATCCAGTGACCGCTGACCTGAGCCGTAACTATGCCGCCGTGAAAAATGAGCTGCTCGGAACCGGTACGGCTTCATCCGTCTCCGAATCCAGCACTACCGTCACCCGGAACGAGGGGGCAGAATCCGGCTTAAAGTGGGAAGGCATGAACCCCCGCGATAATGTCTGGTTTATCTTGATGATGGAAAATGGCGACTTCGTCAGGACGACTGGGCTGACCCTGCTGGCCGGACGTGATATCGATATCCAAAAATATCCCGCGGATACCCTTTCCTGCGTGATCAACGAGGCCAGCGTAAAAGTATTGGGATTTAAAAACCCAGTGGGTCAAATCATCCGGGACGTTGACGAGCGCTGGAAGATCGTCGGCATCGTAAAAGACTTCTTGGTAGACGATCCGGGCCAGGCTTCGCAGCCGGTCTTGATCAAGGGCGCTGTAGGCGCCGGCTATATCAGCATCCGCCTCAGCGGCAGCCGGCCATTCTTGCAAAACGCCCGACAGGCCGAAGCCATCCTCAGGAAATACAATCCCCAATACCTCACCGAGCTTCAGTTCGCAGACAAGGACTATGCCGCCAAATTTCAGGAAGTCCGCAATACGGCAACGCTGATCAATACCTTTGCCCTTATCGCCATCTTCGTTTCCTGCATGGGATTATTGGGCCTGGCCACGTATATGGCGGAGAACAGAACCCGCGAAATCGGTATCCGTAAAGTATTGGGCTCCAGCATATCAGGCATAGTATCGCTATTGGCTAAAGACTTCGTTCGACTGATCCTGATCTCCATCGTGATCGCCTCGCCACTGGCCTGGATATTCATGAATAACTTCCTGCACCATTATGCGTACAGGACCCAGGTCGACATCTGGGTATTGATAGCCTCCGGCGCCGCGGCGCTTTTGCTGGCACTCGTCACCATCAGCTTTCAGGTCGTACGGGCTGCGTTGCAGAATCCCGTAAAGAATTTGCGGACAGACGGATGAGGCTAAAATTACACCAGCACCGCCCCCCCGTCAATCAGCAGCGATTGCCCCGTTCCATTCCGCTGCTTCATCAAATAGAGAAACCCTTCCGCCACATCATCCGGAAGCCCCACTCTTTTAACCAGAGAGCTCTTGCCCACCTGATCAAAAAGCCCATCCCGCTGTTGCTGGCCCATCCCGTCCCAAAGCGGCGTCCTGATCACGCCCGGTACGACACAATTCACCCGTATCGGTGAAAGTTCTACGGCCAACGCCCGGACAAGACCCTCCATTGCCCCGCAAATAGCAGAAGCAACCGACCAACCGGCGCCAGGCCGGACGCTGGCCGTACCGCTGGTCAATCCGATGGAGCCCCCTTCATTGATCAGCGGAGCCGCGTATTTCACGGCGGTAAAAGCTCCCCAGAAGCGGATCATAAAAAACCCCTGCGCCTGCCCGATCTCGGTTTGCGCTATAGGCGAAAGGGTCAGGTTTTCCCCGGCGGAATACACCAGGTGGTCGAACCGGCCCGCTGAAGAAAAGAAATCCCTGATATTTTCCTCTTTGCTCAGGTCCACTGCGTATCCCTCGCTGCCTGCCGGCAATTCCTTCAGGGCCTGGTCGACCCGCTGGCGGTTGCCGGAGACGATCACGATGGCAGCGCCTTCCGCGGCCGCCTTCCTGGCGGTAGCAAATCCAATTCCCGAACTGGCGCCTAGCAGGATTACCCTCTTCCCTGTTAATGGTTGTGCTGTTGTAGTCATATTGGCAAAGGTCCGCATCTTAAACGAGCCGGCGATTACCAAATGGTAAATAAAAGACCTATATGGACGATTTCAGCTTCCTGCGGATCCTGCTCAAAGACTGGGGCGTAATATTCAGGTAGGAAGCCACATGGCTCAGCGGAACACCTCCGGCAATCTCCGCCTGCTCCCTGAGAAAAAGGCGGTAGCGGCCGGCCGAATCCTCGCCGGAGTAGAGATTCTTCAGCCGGATCTTCTCCAATAACCGCTGCTCATTCACTTGGGCGATCAGGTGCTCCATAAACGGGAGCTTCCCGTAAAGCGCCAATAGCTGCGACTTTTCAATCGACAAAACCACCGCAGGACTGCAACACTGGATGCTGTCTTCGGCGACAGTCCCGTCCCTAAAGCTGGCCAGGTTCGTACAGAAATGATTTTCACCAACAAAATAGTGGGTTACCTCAACGCCTTTATCATTGACGGCCACCATCCTGACGATGCCGGAAACGATGAAGAAAAACTTGGTACACACCCGGCCGCCCCTAAAGAGATAATCGCCTTCCTTAAGATGGCCAGCCTGAAAATGTGAGACGATCTCCGCCTTTTCTTCTTCGGTGAGCGGCCTCAGGGACATGATATAGGTGATCAGCGAGTCCATATGAACACGCAATTTAAGCTATTCTTGCCGTGGCTTATTAGTCAGGAATGAAAAAACAATTCGGCTAAATAATGCCGGAAACCCTCAGCGCCAAGACGTTGGCGCATCGATACATAGCTTACCGCATCCGGACCCGCCTGATATCTAAGTTGATCTTTACCATCGGTTGCTGCCTCATAAATGACGGCTGCGATGGCCTCAGGCTCTGATACCACCGTGGGTGTTTTGCCTTGCATAAATTTATTGGTCATCTGTTCTACAAGCGGAGTGTAGGCATCGTTTTTTGTAAGAGCCTGGTTGCCCCTGAAATTGCTGCGAATACCTCCAGGGGAGATCGTTTTTACAGAAATGCCAAACTGATTCAATTCGAACGAAAGACTCTCACAAAAGCCCTCGACGCCCCATTTAGTTGCACTGTAAACGGAGTAGAAGGGAAAGGCAATTATTCCCCCAATAGACGTGGTCGTGAGGAACATGCCAGATTTTCTTGCCCGGAAATAAGGAACGAAAGCCTGAGTTACCCGGATGACGCCCAGGAGATTGGTATTCATCTGCTCCAGGATCTGCTCGTTGGTATAGCTTTCTAAAGGCCCTCCTAAGCCAAAACCCGCATTGTTCAGGACGATGTCCACACCCATTTCCGTGGCCTTTTTTGCGACCTCCTTTATCTGGTTCACATCGGCAACGTCGAGCGGAAGAAGCGTTACGTTCTCAAGCCCGGTTAATTCGGTTTCATTCTCCGGTCTACGCATCGTAGCGATTACTTTCCAGCCTTTTGCCGCAAATAGTTTTGCGGTGGCTTTACCCAGGCCGCTGGAGGCACCTGTTATAAAAATCGTGCTCATAAACTTACTGTTGTTTGTTATGGCACAAAGATAACACCGCCCAAACTCCGCGATTTATGCGATTCAATCAACTATTTATTATATGGAAGTCGGTTCTTTCCGGAACTGTGTGGGGCTTCTCCCTGCCTGGCGCTTAAAAAAAATATTGAAATTAGCGCCGTGTTCAAACCCGAGGCAATGGCTGATGGCAGTGACCGGCCAATCGCTGTTGCGCAGCAATGCTTTGGCTTCCACAAGCATTCTATCGGCAATATGTTCGGATGTTGTCTTGCCGGTGGCTTCTTTCAGCGCTTTATTCAGGTGATTGGTGTGTATGGCCAGCTGACCCGCAAATTCATTGGCATTCCTGAAGCAGATGGCGTGCCTCACCGAAGGAATGGGAAACTGCCGTTCCAGCAATTCCAGAAAAAGTGAGCTGATCCTTTCCGAAGAAGTCACTGGTCGATAAAGGAGCTCATGCGGTACGATCTTTAGCGATTCATGGATCACTACCTGGACATAAGCGCTTAGTAGCTCATATTTGTTTGGATAATCCGTGTTAATTTCGGCCTGCATCCGGGCATAGATCGACTGCAGGAAATCGACTGTTCCCGGCTCGGGGAATAACACCGGATTCCCCCCGACCTTAAATAGCGGCGATTGCGATAGCCCTCCCTCCTTAAGGTGGAAGGAGGTAAAACCTTCCGTAAACAGACAAAAATATCCTTCTTCGCTGCCGGACAGGCGTTCCCAGGAGTAGGGTATCATGGGGTTTGAAAAAACTAATGCGGGCCTGTCGATAGAGATGCTCCTGTCTGCATGATACAAGATGCCGTGGGCTTTTGTTATAAGCGACATTTTGTAGAAATCCCTCCGGTTATGCGGCGAGGTGACAGAGGTGTCGAGATCCCGGATTCGAAATACGTTGAATTGCGCGGCCTCGGAATTGCCGTTCCCGACGCGCTCGATAAAGTGAGTTAAAGTTTCCGATGATCGCATGACGGATCAAATTTAATTCAATTTTTACTTTATCGCGCCAAAAGCGGCGAAACACGAGTGCTTGTGTAATACATCTATTTTAGTAAATCCAACTTTCGCCAGCAAAGCAAGCTGAAAATTCAGCGAACGGGGAGTATCTTCATAATGTACGTAGTCCAGTACTTTCTGACGGTATTCGGGGCCGCCCAGCGTCTCCAGGTACCTGCTATACTCATCCTCAAATAGCCTGGTGACGAGCTCAGAGTGATGTGTGATAAGGTCGGACACCCAAAAGCTGCCTCCTGGCTTGAGTGCCCTGTATAGTTTAGCGAACATCAATTCCCAGTCCCCGTCATCGCGCAAGTGATGCAGCGTAGCCGCAGCAAGAATAATATCAAAATGACCTTCCGGCAGGTCCAGGTTCCTCATGTCATCTTGAATTAAGGTAACCGTGCCCTTGGTCTTCGGCGAAACCCTTTCCTTCGCCTTCTGCAGCATAGGCATGCTAAGGTCGTTCAGGACGCAGTTCAGGCCTGGGATCTTACTCAGCATCTTCAGGGTGTAATTTCCCGCGCCGCAACCGATGTCCAGCAGCTCCGTTGCATGCGGTGTCGCATACTTTGCCGCTTCCGTACATAGCTCCATGGTTAGCGGCGCATCGATAGTGGTTTGCTGGCCTGTTTCGAGATTGGAAAAACGTTCCGTATCCTTGTCGAATCTCTCCCTTATCTGCTGGTTGGTTGCTTTGTTTGAATAATCCGGGTTCATGCTTAAATTTTGATTCGCCAAAGCTATCGGATTTATGCGCATTTAAAGGTATCAATATTATCAGAGCACTGAGGTTGTATTGGCCTATAAGCAAAACAACAAAAACGCTGCGCTTCGATGGTTTATCGAACATTACCCGGCAAGAAAATAGCTAGTGGGCACTGCCGGACGAATTCATTCTTATCCTGCCTACGGCGATCATCAGGAAAAAAATCGCTAAAAAACCCACCAGGATGACTAGCCCATTGGTTAATGCCCGGGGATAACCCAAAACGGTGACGTCCGTAAAAGGGTAGGGGTAGAACCTTGTCAATGCTCCGACGAGTATTACCCATAAAATATAAGCAAAAGGATAGAGTAACCAGCTGAACGCAGAACGCCACCGAAGCCCGCTTTTAGGGACAAAGAGCAGCCAGAATAGCAGGGTAGCCATTGGTAGAAGCACATGGAGTAGCTCGTTCAGGACAGAATTCAGGCCAGTCAATTGGAGAAGGCCACGAAGGAGGGTATTGAAGACAAGGGCGACAACTATCATATAAGCCGTCACCGCTGTTACGGTGCCCGGCTGCGTGAGCCAGGACGCCCGGGTACGTGGAACCGCGAACGCCGTGAATAGCAATGCCGCCAGCAGGTTGGTCAGAATCGTAAAATAGGTAAAAAAGCGCAGTAAGGCCATGGCTACCGTGACGGTCCTATCGCTCAGAAAGAGGATCAGCTGAAGCAAAAGGCTGGCCCACCCTACGAAGGCTGCTACTATTGCGTATATTTTTGTATTGCTCGTCACTCAAGGTATTGGATAGTAAAATACGACTATTTCCTTCAATTCTTAAACAGTTGGGTAAGCCTTAACGGTAAAATCTCGTTTGTTCGTAAGGATAGAATTGTTTAAGTTTACGCAACTGATCAGTTGCGTAAATCTAAACAAACACTTTATTATGAAAAGTAAGATCATCTTTGTTCTATCCCTGTTGGCCGGCCTGATGTTTATCAATGCGGGCCTCAATAAATTCCTTAACTATATGCCGGCGCCAAAGGAGATGCCTGAGAAAATGGTGAAAGTAATGACGGCGTTCATGGAGATAGGTTGGCTCATGCCACTGGTAGGTACCATGGAAATTCTCGGCGGTTTGTTATTGATCTTTCCGCGAACCAGGGCCCTCGGCGCTATTATCATCGTACCGATTCTAACGGGCATTCTACTCGCCGACATCAGTATGGCCCCATCGGCTTTGCCCATCGCATTTGCATTGGCCGCAGTCATTCTATGGGTAATTATTGACAATAGGGAAAAGTACCTGCCAATGGTAAGGAAATAATCAGCGCAAATAAAAAAATCATTTTATGCAAAAGATCAATCCTTTCATTTGGTTCGACAGCAATGCTGAAGAAGCGATTAACTTCTATCTTCCCATTTTCAAGGACTCAAAGATAATCCGGGTCGCCCGTAACCCACCAGGTGGACCTGGACCCGAAGGCGCCTTGCTGGTAGCAACCATCCAGCTGGAGGAACAGGAAATAATTTTGATGAATGGCGGCCCCGGTCATCCCCTCACTGATGCGATCTCACTTACGGTCAATTGCGGCTCCCAGGAAGAGGTCGATCACTATTGGAACAAGCTCCTTGAGGGTGGCGGCAAGGAAATTGCCTGCGGTTGGCTAAAAGACAGATTTGGTCTTTATTGGCAGGTAACTCCGACCATTTTGCCGGAGCTGCTTAGCGGCCCGGATAGGGCAAAGGCAGGTCGCGTCATGCAAGCCATGATGAAAATGATCAAGCTGGACATAGCGGCGGTGAAGGCCGCGGCAGATGCAAAGTAAAAGCCGCGACAGGCAGGTTAAACTCAAGATAAGATAAAGTGCGGGCTACTCAGTAATGATTCTGTCACACCATTCCGTCAACTGCACAAAAATCTGCGGATTGCCAAATTTTGCCCTTTTTGATTCCAGATCAGCCTCCACAACTGACCGCGCCCGGCAACAAGCGCCACAGGCATAGATCTGGATGTTATTGGCAAGCACTTTAGGCATAATTTCCTTTAATGGCGGCCAGCCAACAGGTGTAACTGCGTTGAGGACAGACTCTTTCATTAGGTTGACCGCTTCGCCAAGCAAAAATATCTGCACCTCATGCCCTGCTTCAGCAAGCGCTGTTCCATGAAGAAATGGAAATGCCGCTTTGGTCGGGTCATCCGATCCCCATGCACTTTTCATAAATATCTTAAGCTTGTTAGCCGATGGCCGGCCGGCTTTCTTACCGACAAAAGAAAAGGGAAGAAAACTAAGGAGGAATGTTTTTCTGATCATAGTTAGCATATTTTACTATAAAGTAGGTATAACGATTGATATAAGCAACCAGTAAAATAGCTATTTTCGGAAAAAAATTGTATGGATAGACGTTGCTGGCTGGGTTTTGTTTGCCTCTTCCTTACTATGCGTCTGGCTGCCTCTCCGGCCCTGACTGATACGCTGCCTGATATGATCGCCCATTACGAATCGGATATAGATGACCTTTCCAAAGTCTATATCTTTCCCAACAGCCCGGAATATTATGACAGATTCCGCCGATTGCACAAAGAGGCGCTGGCAAGTCTGCAGGCACTGTCATTCGACGCGTTGAATACTTCAGACAAAGTGGATTATATTTTATGGCAGCGGACACTGCGTCATTCCATAATGGAGATAGATCAGGCCGGGAAGGTCTACGACTCTGTGCTTTTCGCTATGCCGTATGCGCAGAACCTCATGGATATACAGATAAAACGGCGGCGGGGACATACGCCGGATGTGCAATTGATCGCGCGGACGCTGGATAGCGTGGGCTTTGAGCTCAGGATGGCCAGGGCGCGGCTGGATAAACATACGCCTTTGTCGCGGGCGCAGATCAAAATGATCGTAGATGTGACGGAAAGTATCCGGGAGGGGCTTAAGGATGTTGAGACCTTTTACCAAGGATATGACCCCGGCTATACCTGGTGGGCTAAAGGCCCTTACCATACTGCCGACTCGGCGTTGGAGGCGTATGCGGGTTATATAAGCGGATTGGTGAAGGCGACCGATGCTGTAAATCCTATCGGCGAGGAAAAGCTAAAAGAGCTTTTGAATTATGAGATGGTGCCTTATGGGCCGAAAGACCTGGTGGACATAGCCAACAAACAGTTTGCGTGGTGCGAGGTGGAGATGAAGAAAGCCTCTGCTGCCCTGGGCTATGGAGACAACTGGAAAGCCGCGCTCGAAAAGATAAAGGAGCATCATGAATTGCCGGGTGGGCAGCCGCAGATGGTCGATAACCTGGCGGAAGAAGCTATTAAATTTATTGAGAGCAAAGACCTGGTGACCATTCCTGCTACGGCGAAGGAGGCTTGGAGGATGTTTATGCTGACACCGGAGGAGCAGCGCTTTGCGCCTTTCTTTTTAGGCGGCGAGTCCATATTGATTGGATTCCCTACGAACGATATGCCCGATAGCATAAAAGTGATGAGCATGCGCAGCAACAACTACGGGTTCTCCCATGCTACCGTCTTCCATGAATTGATACCCGGCCATAACCTGCAGGGTTTTATGAACAAGCGGTATAAGTCCTATCGGTGGTTATTTAATACGCCTTTTTCAGTGGAGGGGTGGGCATTGTATTGGGAAATGTTGTTGTATGATAAAGGATTTCAGGCTACGCCGGAAGAAAAGATCGGCGCCTTGTTCTGGCGGATGCACCGGTGCGCCCGGATCATATTTTCTCTGAATTATCATCTCGGGAAGTGGACGCCGCAGCAATGTGTTGATTTTCTGGTAGAGAAAGTAGGTCATGAGCGATTTAGCGCAGAGTCTGAGGTGCGGAGGTCATTTCATGGAGATTATGGTCCTTTGTACCAATTGGCGTATATGATGGGGGGATTGCAGCTTAGAGCATTGCACCATGAGATGGTAGATTCAGGAAAGATGACGGACAAGGCTTTTCACAACGCCTTCCTGCACGAGGGGGTAATACCCATAGAGATGTTCCGGGCGACTATAACCGGTCAGCAGCTGAAGCCGGACTATGGAACGCAGTGGAGATTTGCAGAGATGCTGCCGTAAGCTTCCTTCTTGCACGGCCACCAGATCCCGCTGCTCCGGCCTGTAGCAATCCTACATCGTGGGATGTTGTTCTATCAGCACCCATTCCTGAAGGTCGCCGGGTTGTTGCGGCTGCAAGCCAATAGGAGTATTGGTGGCGCCATCAGGGTCGGAAGGGGTCATAAAAAGCTCTGTCCCTTTCAGGCGGATGCGGTAGTGGTCTTTGCCGGCCGGAACCAGCTCGTATTCCTGTAGTTTTTGGGCACCCATAGGTTGTTCCTCCAGTGAGGTGCCGGGTTTTGCTTCACCTTTCAAGGGTTGCAACGTTTTTCCAGACAACAGATTTTTCAGGGTATAGCTGCCGGTAGCAGATGGCTGGAATTGCCAGGTGACGCATTTCCAGTTCTCAGGCGAATAGGCGACGATGGGTGTACCGTCGGCGCCATTGGCATCTTTGATGCGGACATACTTTCCGGTGTGGACATTCTTTAATGCAAAATCGCCACGGATCTGGATGGACTGGGTTTGAGCGGATTCTTGAAGACCGGATACCAGCAGGAGAAATAAAAGGATGTTTTTCATGACATTGGTGTTTGGCCTCCGTATAATTTTGCATAAATTTAATGTTTTGTTTGCATTACCATGGCTCTGTACGGCACCCAAACTGATGAACAGCTGATAATATCGCTACGAAAAGGCGATGCGGATGCTTTTACGGAAATTTACGAACGATACTGGGACAAGCTGCTGGTCTATACCATGCGGGTGATCAGGCAGCAGCACGATGCGGAAGACATTGTACAGGAACTTTTTGTCTCCATCTGGCGCCGGCGGGATGTGCTCGATATCGAGCATGCCCTCTCTACCTACCTTTATAATAGTGTCCGCTATCTGGCTTTCCGCTATATTGAAAAGAACAGCACTTATTCAGATTACCTGCAGCAGTTGGCGGCACGGATTGCCGGCGAGGAGGTCAATGCTCCCGGTTTAGAGGCCGAGATCTTTGGCCGCGAGCTGGAGGGGCAGATCGATCAGCTGATCCAGGAGCTCCCGGAGAGAATGCAGGAAGTATTCATCCTCAGCCGACGGCATCACCTGAGCTACAAGGAGATAGCCGACCGCCTGTCCATCTCAGAAGAGACAGTCAGGAAGCAGGTATATAAATCGCTTCAGATCTTGCGCAGACGGCTCGGCCCCCTGCCTGTCGGTATCCTGATTTGTGTGTCCGCGAACTTTTTTTAAAGAAAACTTAATATAGCATACCACTTCCTTTCCCCACGTGTCACTAACTCTTTAAGCACCTCTCTA
>JAMFRX010000151.1 GCA_026224995.1 Puia dinghuensis | reverse complement strand
GGCTTATAGCTTCACCGGGCATGGACTCACGACCTGGACCGTCTAAGGAACTATCCCTACCTTTATGCCATGCCTGCACAAGAAAGACCCAACTTCCTCTGGAGCCTCTTCACCCTGAAATGCCCCCGCTGCCGCCGGGGTCCGATGTTCACCGACCCCAACGCCTGGAAGCTCAGACGAACGCTAAAAATGCCGGAAAGATGTCCCGAATGCAGTCAGCCCTTCGAGCTGGAGGTCGGCTTCTGGTATGGTACGGGCTACGTGAGCTATGGTCTTTCCTTCTTTTTTTCTGTCGCTACCTTTCTCGCCTGGTGGGTGCTGGTGGGGCTGTCTACTGAAGACTCCCGCTTCTTTCTCTGGATGGGCCTGAATGCCTTCTTCCTCGTGGTGCTGCAACCCTGGATCATGCGGCTCAGCAGGGTAGTCTGGCTCTACTGCTTCGTGAGCTACGATCCCGATTACAAGCAGACCAATGTTCGGGAATTCGACTACAAGACGGATAGCTATTATCGGAAGGGAGGAGAGCAGGGGACCGACGATCCTGCCAAATAAAAAAGCCACCCTACTGTAATTTCGGCTGGCCTTTGGACTATATGATTGGGTTAGTACCGCTATACTAACGCATGATTTCTCCTATTATTATAATTGCGCATCTTTCTTGGCCGCCTTAAGGTCGAAATTCAGCGGAAAATCGAGCTTGAAGCTGATATTCCGGCCCATATTGTAGATGCCGTGTGTGGGATTGGTATCCGTAGGCGAGAAATAAAAGTACTTCAGCCGGCTAAGATGGTCATAGTACGCGACGTTGAAAAGGTTATTTCCCATGAGGTAGATGTTGACGATCGTTCGGCCCTTCTTATCGGCCAGGCTGCCGCCAAGGCCGGCATTGAACAAGGTATAGCCTGCCGTTGGCGTTTCCGTATTATAGGCAATAAAGGCCCGGTTCTGCGCCGCCGAGTATTCCAATTGGGCTTTCACGAACGCGTGCGATAGCGTGTGCGTCTTGTTGCCGAACTCATAACGCAGCTCGGAGATGCCGTGCGCCGGGGGGATAAAAGGCAGATATCGGGCGCTATCCCCAATACTTTTGGGTTGGGAGCCTATGTTGTCGCCATTGACGACGGAAAAGCTGTTCTCGAAATGCAATGCTTTTATCGGGTGGATATCGATGCTGACCTCCCCGCCATAGAGCCGGGCTTTGGAAGCGACATACTTGAAATAAGGCAGCTTGCTGACGGGATCGGTAGAATCGGACCCGCTGACGGTCGCGAGCTTTTCATTATAGATATAATTCGAGATCACATTGTTGAACAGGTCCAGGTTTATCACCACATACCGGGAGGAAAAGACCAGGCCGATGTCTTCCTGTAGGCTGAATTCGGGTTTGAAGTCCGGATTGCCGAGCTGATAAAAATTCGTGCCCGGGTGGACGCCGTTGGCCGAGATCTCGGCGATATTGGGGGCGCGGAAGCCGCGGGCGATATTAGCTTTGACAGAGAATTTATCCGAGAAATTGTAGGTCCCGCCGAGGCTGCCGGAGACGCCAGTGAAATTCTTGCGGTAGTCGGAGAAGGGCTTATTGGCGCCGGCGGTATCGGCTCCGGTGACGACCCTATCGAAGCCATCCGCAGGGTTGGGCTGGGTATAGAGCGAAAAATTATGGAAGCTCCGGGAGTCGAAACGGATGCCGCCGGCGACGTCTAATTTATCAAAGGTCTTCTTGGCCAGCAGGAAGGGTCCGATATCAAACTGATGGTAGGAAGGAATGATGAATTCCGTCCCGCGCGTAGCATTGTTTTCCTGGTACATGCCGTTGAGGCCGATCGTGAAGTTCCAATCGTCGATCTCGGGAAGATAATACTTGATGTCGTAGGTGTAGGAGTTCTCCCGGAGATCGAGGCCGGGGATCGTATAGAGAACGGGATGGCTGAACTCCTGGCGGATGCTGCGCTGGAAGCCGAGATTTACCTGCAGCCGGCCGTATTCGCCAAGGGTAAAGCTGTTGCCGGAAAAGATGCGATAATGCTGCACATGCTGGTGGAGCTTTTCCATTGTATAGCTGTCGAGGTCATGCGCGGAGACGATCTGGCGGACGGTGTCCGCTTCGCTGATCTGCCGGGTGAACTTTCGGGTCAGGCTGTCACGGCTGCCGTCCGGGATCTCCTGCAGGTCGTTATAGGCGACGACGTCCAGATGGGAATAGCCCCATTTGCGGTGGAGCCCAAGGGAGGCATTGCCATCCGTTTCGTTGAAGGCCGTACCGAATACACGACCATCGATCTTGTTCTGGTAGTCGACGGCCTCTTTGTGCGAGATCCTGCCCATCCATTCGAAGCCGTTCTTCGTGGCGCCCAGCATGGCAGAGCCGCCGACATTCTTATTGTTGGACTGATAATCGAGGGTCAGGTCGCCGATCATCTTTCCTTCCGGCGCCGGCTGCGTAGGGATAAGATTGACCACGCCGGCCAGGGCGTCGGAACCGAAGCTAAGGCTGGCAGGGCCTTTGATCACTTCCACCCTGTCGATCCCAAATTGGTCGGCTTCGATGCCGTGCTCGTCGCCCCATTGCTGGCCTTCCTGGCGGATACCGTCGTAGAGGGTTAGGATCCTGTTGTAGCCCAGCCCCCGGATAAAGGGTTTGGAGACATTGGGGCCGGTCGTAACGGCCCGGACACCAGGTACCTTCGCGATGGCGTCGATAGCATTGGTGCTGATATTGGTGGCCAGGTAATCGTGCGAGATGGCCACAATGGGAACAGGATTTCGCTTGATCTGGGTGGCCTTGGAAAGACCGGTAACTACGACGGCGCTTTCTTCCATGTAGGAATCGGAAAGGACAAAATCGAGGGTCAGGGGGCCGGTGATAACGGCCGTTTTGGTCAGAGTCTTGAAGCCGATGGAATGCGCTTCCACAAGATATCTCCCGGAAGGCAGGGTATTGAAATGATAGTTTCCCCCGGTATCAGCGACGACTCCCAGCTTTAGATCGGGTATGTAAACGGAAGCCCCTGGCAAGGGTGTGCCTTTGTTATCGGTAATACGTCCCGAGAGCGAGCCGGTCCCCGGATCGGAAGCCCTGACTGAGCCCGCGGCGAGCACCAACAGCAAAATAGCAATGCCTGGTAGATATCGATTCATGATCCTTCTCTGATTGATTGATTGACTGGTTTGGCAAGCTATGGGGCTTTTTGTTACAAGGTTTCAAATTTAGGCCAGTCTGCTTACTTCCAGCGCGAAAACTTGCTAAGCGGTAGTTATTTCTTAAGGATAACGGTGAATACAGAGCCTTTTCCCAGCGAGCTCTCGCAGGAAATTTGACCATTGAGCTCTTCGCAGATCCTTTTTACGATGGAGAGGCCCAGGCCCGTGGAGGCCTCGCCTGCCGTAGGCCGGGACGAGATCTTGGAATATTTGGAGAACAGATGGGGCATCTCCTCGGGCTGGATGCCTACCCCTTCGTCGCGTATCCGGAGGCTGACGGCATCTTTTTCTTCACTCACGCTGATCCAGACATTCTTGCCTGTATCCGTATATTTTATCGCATTGGAGAGCAGGTTCTCGAGCATCCGGCCCAGCAGCTGGCGGTCGCTGAGGAAATAGACGGTCCTGTCCGGGCAATCCAGGTGCAGCTGGATATCTTTTTTTGCCGCGACCGGGCTAAAATCATCCAGGACGGACTCGGTGAAGATGCGGAGGTCTAAATTCTCCAGCTCGACCTTGTGCTGGTTGGTCTCGGCTTTTTCCACGTCGAGGATATGGCGGATAAGGTTTTCCCCGTAGCGCGTAGCCTGACCTATCCGGTCGAGCGCCTTTTTTTGGCCGGGCGTCAGGTTATCGTGTTCGTTCTGCAAGAGCTGCTGCCACATGCTGATGCTGGCGAAAGGGGTGCTAAGGTCATGGGATACGATGCTGATAAGGGTATTCTTCTCGTAATTCAGCTCCGAGAGCTTCTCGTTCTGCCGCATGACAAGGTCGTTGGTAGCGCTTAGCTGACGGTTGGCATTGCGCTTGATAACAAAAAGGATGGCGGCCGCGATGGCGATGAGCAACAGACTGACGGCCATGGTGGTCACGATCCTGTTGTGGAATTTTTGCTGGGCGATCTCCGATTGCAGAAGCAGCTTTTCGTTCTCTCTTTTTCGGGCTTCGTATTTTTGTTCCAGCTCGGCGATGGACTTGTAGGTCTCGCTGTTCACAAGGGCCGTATCCAGGGAATACCATTTAGCCTGGTATTCAAACGCTTTTTTATAATCGCCCCGGTGACGGGCCAGGGTAGAAAGGATTTGATAGCTGTCGGATTGCTTGCTCCGGGAGGCTTGCAGCGTGGCCAGCTGCAGGGAGAGCGCGCCGTATTTGGCAGCGGAATCGTATGCGCCTTTTTCCGAATAGGAATCGGCCAGGTTCAGGGCGTCTACCCAGAGATCGGCCAGGTGGGAAGGCAGCTGGCTGATGAGATCACGTGCGTAGTTGATGCGAAACCAGGTGATGGCTTCGTCGTATTTTTTCTGATAGTAATACGTGTTGCCGAGGTTATTGTAGATATCAAACAGGTTCTCCTCGCCTTTTTCCTCCAGCGGGAGGCCGATGCGTAAACCTTTTTTCAGCAGGGTGAGCGCGCTGTCGTGGAGACCCAGGCGATTGTAGATGGCTCCAAGATTGCAGTAGGCCTGGATCAGGGAATGCGGGTCGCCCAGCTTTTGGCTGATGCGGACACATTCCAGGTAGATGGATTTTGCCTTCTGCGGCTGTTTCATATCCGAGGTATAGACCGCCGCGAGATCGGCCAGCAGGTCCGTCTGGCGCTCTAGAAAGCCATGCCTGCGGGCGGAGTCGAGCGCCTGGTAATAATTGTTCAGCGCCTTGGTGAAATCGCCTTTGTTCTCATAATACCAGCCATAGAGCCGGAGGGACATGATGTTCGCGCCGGCATTGTCACCATTGGGATAGAGGTGCGCAATATAATCGGCGTAGTATTTTACGGAATCGACATCGGTGAGGTGCGCGGCCCGGTAGTAGATGCGCTGGAGGGCAGCGGAGTCTATCTGTGCGGAAAGGGTTTTGCCGATCAGCAGGAGAATAAGGAAGAATAACGATTTCACTAGTCGATCAGATTATTCCGCAAGGCGAACTTGACGAGGCCCACGGTATTGTTGACACCCAGCTTCGCAATCAGGTTCTTGCGATGTGTTTCTACCGTGCTGACACTCAGGAAGAGCTTATCGGCGATCTCCGCATTGCTGAATTCTTTGCAGATGAGACGCAGCACTTCCAGCTCCCGGCGGGACAAGATCTCATCTATCTGTTTGTCCTCTATGGTTATGGTGTTGCGAAAATCTTCATCCCTGTCGCCGATGTGAATATCCTTGCTGAAATAGCTGCCGCCGTCCTGCACAGCCTTCAAAGCCTGAAGAAGCTCGTCCAAACTGGCATTCTTCAGCACATAGCCCTGGATGTTGTACTTCGACAATTTGTGAATGTACCGTGTTCCACGGAGTAAGGTTAGATAGATGATACGAAGATCGGGCCTGGCGGCTCTGATTTGCTGCAAGATCTCTTCTTCGCCAAGATCTGGTAAATAAACGTCCAATAACAGGATATCTGCCTGTAGGCCCTGCACCTGTCCAAGGAGCTCTTTACCCGATGTGGCGGTACCAATCACTTCTATGCCTTCTTGCTTACCCAATAATAGGGACAGTCCTTCCAAGTAGATTTCATGATCATCGGTAATAAAAACTCGAATCATGGTATTTTAGTAGATTCCGTAAGTGTTTCAACTACAAAGCAAGTTAAAACTATTTATGATATGAGTAAATTAAAAAGCCTCCAGGAGGGAGGCTTTCGGAAAAATGAGTGGGTTTAGCTTGATTTTGCAGCCTTTGAGCAGGCTTTAACAAGCCAATGCATACGTTTGCGTTATACTAATTAAGATTTTCTATAATACCAGCAATTCCTTGTCCTCCGCCCACACAAGCGGTGACAATTCCATATTTTTTATCGAGTCTTTTCATTTCGTGCAGCAATTGTACGGTCAACTTACAGCCTGTACATCCTAGCGGATGGCCGAGGGCGATGGCTCCCCCGTTGATGTTTACGATGGCCGGATCGATCTCCAGTTTCCGGATCACGGCCAGGGC
>JAMFRX010000150.1 GCA_026224995.1 Puia dinghuensis | reverse complement strand
TTTTCGGAGAGGATGATGCTCATGTTATAGCTCTCGTACTCCTTTGCATCCGTGACAGCGGCAAAGGGGTCGGCCCGCAAAGCGGAATCGCGCATATAGGTAGCGTGCAGGCCCGCGGCCACCAGGCTGTCCACCTGTCCGTCCGTGAGATGCAGCAGCTTTCGGTAATGCAGCGCGGCGGAGAAATGGCTGGAGCTGATGAATACGCCATCCCGCGTCAATGCGCCCTGGATGAGGGAATCTTCCAGGTTGGAGACTGCCTTTTCCAGGCTGTCCTTTCTTCTGGTGGGCAAGGAATAGTCCCCCTGGATGAGGGCGAGTTGCGTCTGCTTTTCTTTTGCCAGCCGGGTAATCACGCTCATACAATCGTCGGAAGGCCGGTATTTCTTATATGATCGCAGCTCCTGCCTGGCGTTGATGGCCCCGGTGAGGGCTGCCAGCGAGTCGTAATACTTCTTCATGCCATCCAGCGCCTGAACCTGTTTTTCAAAAGACTGCCGCTCACCGTCGATGAATACGGTTGGGGTACCGGCGGCGATCATGCCGGCCAGCGTGGTGTCCCGTTTGTTGAGAAGGGTGGCCAGGGCCAGCTGCTGCTGGTCGTTAAGCCGGGCATAGCAGGCGGCCTGGTACACCTGGGTAATGATCCCCGCATTGTAATGGCCGGTCACCGCTGCGGAAAGTTTTTGTGCATGGGCATGTCCGGCCATCAGCAGCGAACCGGCAAGGAGCGGGGTAAAGAACGATCTCATATGATAGGTTTTTTGTTGTGTGCATGTCAGAACCATTGTCTTGTGCCATCTTCCAGGACGATAAACGGTCTTTCCTTCTTCTGGGAATACTCGGGCACCAGCAGGAGCAGGGCGTTGGCCGGCACGTGTTCGAACCGCATGTTTGTGTTGCCGGTGTAAGCCAGCTGGGTCCCACATTTGGTCCAGTGGCTATCCCAGTAATAGAGCGTATATTTTTTCCCCGCCCTGAAGGTCAGGTAGGGCAGATCATCGCGCAGCGTTATCGTATGCGGATGAACGGAGTCGGGGTTAAGCGCCATGCTGGCCCCATCCCGCCGGAGCACGACGGGCCAGCCGGCCGGGACCATCTTTCCATTGGAATAATATTGGGGCAGATACACGGCGCCTACGCACATCTTATGGAACAACGTATGACCGCCAGAGACCTTACCCCACCAGACCGTCTTCCATTTCCTGAAATTCCAGACAGCCGCATAAGCAACGGTTGGCGCTCCTTTTTCCGGCGTAAAAAGCTGGGCAGGCACATCTCCTGTAGTCCAATATTCCTGTGTGACATCCCTATAATTAGGTATCCGCAGAAATCCGGGCGGTATCCGGGCGGTATCGACGAGCATGGCCAGTGTGCCCGCCTGCCGGCTATAGGTGGAGCGGATGACCTTGGCCGGTTCCCGCGGCAAGGTATCCATGAAATAATTCTTATTCGACGCGTCGAAATGCCGGCCCCGCCGGGGAAGGATATCCATATAATTCATATAGTGAAGTCCGCTGGCCGTCGCCCAGGCGGGGATATACTCGACGGCGGAAGGGATACCGTTGACCCTGGCCATGAGTGTCGCCAGGTCGGCAATGTCTTCGCATTCCCCTTTCTCCCGAAACAGGAGCTGCAAGGCGCCGAGACGCGGCAAGGGTTCGCTGCGTTCGACCACCTTATAGGTGTCCGCGAAGGTCGTAGCAATATTGTTCTGGATGCGGCATAGCACCGTATCGGCGCGCCGGGA
>JAMFRX010000149.1 GCA_026224995.1 Puia dinghuensis | reverse complement strand
TCAAATCGCTCCCCAAGGGGACGGTGTTCGTGGATTGGAATTATGGCTGGAGCATGGACAGGTTCGGGAATCATCAAAAGCTGCTGGAGAGCGGCTACGATATCTGGGGCGCCCCTGCTATTCGGAGCAATCCCGACAATGACTACCTCACGCAATGGGAAAAGCACCTGGACAATATCCGCGATTTCGTGCCCCAGGCCCGGGAGATGGGCTATAAGGGGATGGTGCTTACGTCCTGGTCCACATCCGGGGTCTACTCTTATATTTATGAGTCGGAGAATGACCTGTCGGAGCTACAAGCGATCCGCCGAGTCTATCCTATAACGGGCTTCCAGCTGCTGATGGCGGCGTATATGGAAAGCCTTCGAACGCAGGGGCCGCTGAATAGCCGGCAGTTCATCGACGCCTATGGTGCGAGCCATTTTGGCTTCGACCCTGAACAATCGGAAAGCTTCTGGCAGGCATTGAAGACGACCCCTTATGAGGTGAAGGAAGGGATGGTCGAAAGCCCGACACCCATGACCCTGCAAACGCTGATCGATAGCAGCGTGGCAGCGGCTAATACCCTAAGTAAACTACACCCCAAGAGCAACGAAACGGAGTTCGCCCACTACCGGCTGATGGCGGATATAAGGGTCCGACACCTACGCTTCCTGGAGCTGGTACGGGAAGCCAATACGCCGGAGGCCAACATAACGAGCATTAAAGCCAGCCTGCAAGCGTTGATCGACGAAAAGCTGGACCAACGCTTTATTCTCCTGAATAGAGAGACCTTTTACCTCAAAGAATTAAAGGAAGAGAACCGGCTCCGCAACCTTGAGCTCGTGGAGTTCTATGACCGGCTAAGCCGATCAGGCCGCGCAGAGGCCAACAATTAACGATCTGGCGGGGAATCCTTTCAACACGACGATCACGGTACCGACCCTCGGCTCCCGTAGAGTGGGGTTTTTTTTCCCCGGCAGGCTTTTTGTCCCTCTGTAAGCATGGCTCGAAGAATCCATCAACCTACCAACACAATCGCAAAGACTCCAACTGGAATAGCCGGACTCGATGAGATCACAGAAGGCGGTTTGCCTAAGGGCAGGTCCACCCTGATCTGCGGAACACCAGGGGTAGGCAAGACACTCTTTGGCCTCGAATTCATCCTGCGGGGCGCCATGGATTTCAAAGAACCCGGCGTTATCATCAGCTTTGAGGAGAGACCGGAGGACCTGGAAACGAATATGGCTTCCCTTGGCTTCGATCTCAAAAAATTACAAAAGAGCGGCGCTATCGTGATCGATCACGTGCATGTAGAACGCAGCGAATATGAGGAGACGGGCGAATATGATCTGGAAGGGCTGTTCATCCGCCTGAACCACGCGATAGATACCATCGGCGCTACCCGGGTGATGCTGGATACCATAGAGAACCTCTTCGCGGGACTCACCAATGAGGGCATCCTGCGGGCAGAGCTGCGCCGCCTCTTTGGCTGGCTGAAGAGCAAAGGGGTTACGACGGTGATCACCGCTGAGAAAGGCGAAGGGACCCTAACGAGGCAGGGACTCGAGGAGTATGTATCGGATTGCGTGATCCTGCTGGACCACCGGGTGATCAACCAGCTTTCCACGCGGCGGCTACGGGTGATCAAATACCGCGGCTCCATACATGGAACGAATGAATATCCTTTCCTGATCGACGAAGACGGCATTTCGGTACTGCCCATCACGTCCCTCCAGCTCAACAACGAGGTGTCGTCGCAACGGGTTTCTTCGGGCGTCCAGGCGCTGGATGTGATGCTGGGCAAAAAGGGTTTCTTTCGGGGCAGCTCCATTTTAGTGTCGGGCACGGCAGGCACGGGGAAGACGAGCCTCGCCGCTACCTTCGCCAACGCAAGCTGCAAGCGCAGGGAGAGATGCCTTTATTTTGCCTTCGAAGAGTCACCCCAGCAGATCATCCGGAATATGCGGTCCATCGGCATGGACCTGCAGGCACATGTAGATGCGGGTCTCCTCCAATTCCATGCTTCCAGGCCTACGCTCTATGGACTGGAGATGCACCTCGTCAGTATCCATAAGAAGATCAAGACCTTCAAGCCGAAGACGGTGATCCTCGACCCCATCACCAACCTCATCACGGCGGGCCTGCTGTCGGAGGTGAAGTCCATCTTAGTCCGGCTCATTGATTTCCTCCAGGCGGAAGGGATCACGGTGCTGTTTACCGCCCTGAACCTAAACAATATGTTCAACGAACAAACGGATGAAGGCGTCAGCTCGCTGGTAGACGCCTGGATAACCATCAGGGATATAGAGATCGACGGCGAGCGGAATCGCGGCCTTTATATCATAAAATCCCGGGGCATGAAGCATTCCAACCAGATCCGGGAGCTCGTGATCACCGACGAAGGGGTCAATCTCGAAGATGTCTACCTTGGCCCGGATGGCATCCTTACCGGCTCGGCCCGCATAGCGCACCAACTGGCGGAACAATCGATTAAACGAACTAATAAAGCTACAAATGGTAAAAATAAGTAAGGAAGTCCTGGCTGAAAAATGGGAGCTCTGGCTCTACATCGCGGGCAATACGCCCAAGTCGCTGTTAGCCCTGGCCAATCTCAAACGATACTGTGAGCAGTACCTGCAGAACAGGTATTCGCTGGAGATCATCGACTTGCTGATCAAGCCACAGCTGGCGGCTGGAGACCAGATCCTGGCCATCCCGACGCTGGTGCGCAAGATGCCGGTCCCGATCCGAAAAATCATTGGTGATCTCAGCAACGAAGAAAAGGTGCTGGTAGGCCTGAATTTAAGGCCGTTAAAGTAATACCATGGGTGATAACTATGTGCTTCGCCTGATCGTCGCCGGCGCGTCCCCGAATTCCACCCGGGCGATCGCGAACATTAAAGAGATCTGCGAGGCACACCTGAAGGATCGCTATACCCTGGAGATCATCGACATCTATCAGCAGACGGCGCTGGCAAAAGAGCAGGCGATCGTGGCCCTGCCCCTGCTGGTGAAAAGAGCCCCTCTCCCTGAACGCAAGCTCATAGGAGATCTTAGCCAGACCGCGAAAGTCTTAAAAATCCTGGGCCTTACTGGATAGTATGCCGAACGAGACCATACATATCGACCAACGGGATGCAGAGCTGGAGGAGCTACGCCACCAGCTGTTCGAAGCCAACGAAGCGCTGGAAGCGATCCGGACCGGGCAGGTGGATGCGCTCGTCGTGCAGGGCAATGGCGTTAATAAGCTGTATACCTTAAAAACGGCCGACCTGGCCTATCGCATCTTTATCGAGAAGATGACGGAGGGCGCGGTCACCCTTAGCCGGGAAGGGATCATCCTGTACTGCAATTCCCAGTTCGCGGACTTTCTGCGGGAATCCCTGGAGAATGTGCTGGGCAAACCCTTTAACGATTTCGTCAGTCCGGAATACAAGGCTGGATTTCAAGAATTATTCCAACGCGCCTGGACGGAGGACCAAAAAGAGGAGCTGGTGTTGGGGTCCGGCACGGCATCTATACCCGTAACGCTCTCGTTGACCCCGCTGAAGCTGGATGACGATGCGGCCCTGAGCATCATCGTGACCGACCTCACCCGGCAGAAGAAGACACAACAGCAGCTGGAGTCCAGCAATCACGACCTGCAGCAGTTCGCCTGGGTGGCCTCCCATGACCTGCAGGAACCGCTGCGAAAGATGCAGACCCTCCTGAGCTTTATCATAGAAAAAAATGCCGCGACGCTCTCAGCGGAAACGCGGCACTATATGGACCGGGTGATGGTCTCTGCCTCGCGCATGAAGAGCCTGATAGTAGATGTCCTGAATTACTCCCGGCTTTCGAGCACGGATGTTCCCCTTGTTAAGGTAGGGCTTAAGGAACTCGTCGCCGAGAT
>JAMFRX010000020.1 GCA_026224995.1 Puia dinghuensis | reverse complement strand
TAGTGGATGGCGGCGGACATACCAATCTGCAGGGGACGGTCAGCGTCAGCGGACTCGGCGGAGCACCCTACCGCGACGGCAGCTATGCGTATTATACCAGCGAAAAGGTAGTCCCCAACGACCCGAAAGGGATCGGCGCCTTTCTCCTGGCGGCCGGCGAAATGGAGATGAAACCTGCCGATAACAAAACCGTGCTGCTGGATTATTATTTCAACAACGAACGACGCAAAGACATTACGGGCGCGGGCATCCGCTATCACTATACCTGGGAGGATCAGGCCAACAGCGGCTTCTCCATCTGGGGCCACCTCTTCCGCATGAACGGCGCCCATACCGACTCCCTGCCAACGGCGCCCACCGCCGATAAGCTCAGGAAAGCAGCTGTCTATATCATCGCCGACCCCGACAACGAAAAGGAAGTTCCCGCACCCAATTACCCCAATGACCAGGATATCGCCGCCATCGATAATTGGGTTAGGGAAGGCGGAGCACTCGTGCTCATGAGCAACGACTCCGCCAATTGCGAATTTCCGCACTTCAACCACCTGGCCGAACACTTTGGCATCCACTTTAACTTCAATGACTACCACAAGGTCATCGGCAGCCAGTTCGAGATGGGCGCCTTCACCATGACAGTACAGGATGCAATATTCCCGACAACTAAGAAAATTTACATTAAAGAACTAAGCACGCTTGCGCTCAGCGGCTCCGCCAAACCCGTTTTCGTCGATGCCGGCAACACGATCATGGCCGTGGCAAGAGTAGGGAAGGGAACGGTGTTCGCCGTCGGCGACCCCTGGTTCTATAACGAATACACGGATGGAAGAAAGCTTCCGCCGGATTTTGAGAATTACAATGCTGCCCGCGATCTCGCACAGTGGTTGCTGCGGCAGGCTAAAAAAAATTGAAACGATCATGAAAAATTTCCTGGACGAAAATTTCCTCCTGCACAGTGAAGCCGCTCGCAGGCTCTACCATGAATACGCTAAAGAAATGCCTGTGATAGACTACCACTGTCACCTGCCGCCAAACCTGATAGCCGCCGACCACCAGTTCGAGAACCTCACCCAGGCCTGGCTCTATGGCGACCATTATAAATGGCGGGCCATGCGTACCAACGGCGTAGATGAAAGCTATTGCACCGGCGACCGGCCCGACTGGGAGAAGTTCCAGAAATGGGCAGAGACCGTCCCCTATACCCTCCGCAATCCCCTGTATCATTGGACCCACCTGGAACTGCAGCGTTACTTCGGCGTAAGCGAAACGGTGAACGGTCACACGGCCAAAAAGATCTATGATACCTGCTCCGCCCAGCTCAAGACAAAAGAGTTTTCCGTCCGCAACCTGCTACGGAAGATGAATGTCCGCGCCATCTGCACCACCGACGACCCGGTAGATACCCTGGAGTTCCACGCCCAGCTGAAACAGGAAGGCTTCGAGATACCCATACTCCCGGCCTTCCGCCCCGACAATGCCATGAACGTGGACGATCCGGCTAAATTCAACGGCTATATCAAAAAGCTGGAAACCGTCAGCAATGTCGCCATCTCCAATTTCAACGATTATCTCTTCGCCCTGGAGAATCGCCATGACTTCTTCGCCTCCATGGGCTGTACGGTGAGCGATCATGGACTGGAAGAGATCTACGTGGAAGAGTTCACCGGCTGGGAGGTGGAAGCTATCTTCAATAAGGTGAGGGCCGGCAAAGAGCTCAATGACACCGAACGCCGGAAATTCAAATCCGCCATGCTCGTCCACTTCGCCGAATGGGACTGGGCAAAAGGCTGGGTACAGCAATTCCACCTCGGCGCATTGCGTAATAACAACAGTCGCATGCTGCAGAAATTGGGACCCGATACGGGCTGGGACTCCATTGGTGACTTCTCCCAGGGCCGCGCCCTGGGCCGGTTCCTGGATCGCCTGGATAAAGAGGACAAATTAGCCCGCACCATTATCTATAACCTCAACCCCGCGGATAATGAGCTCGTCGCTTCGATGGCGGGGAATTTCAACGACGGCTCCGTCGCCGGCAAGATCCAGTTCGGCTCCGCCTGGTGGTTCCTCGATCAAAAAGACGGTATGATCCGCCAGATCAATGCCTTGTCCAATATGGGCCTGCTCAGCCGCTTCGTCGGCATGCTCACGGACTCCCGCAGCTTCCTGTCCTACCCCCGGCACGAATACTTCCGCCGCCTCCTCTGCAACCTCTTTGGAGAAGAGATCACCAACGGTGAATTACCAAATGACCTGGAATGGATAGGGAAAGTGGTCCGCGATATCTGCTATTACAATGCACGCCAGTATTTTAATTTTCAGCCCAACGGCTCCCTGGCCTATTCGGAATAAGGGTTATTTCCAACCCCGGGAATGCCCCAAAAAAAGAACCCGGTATGAAAATACCGGGTAGTGAGTCGACTCAAATTTAGACCTTATCCTACTGCTAAAATAAAGAAGTTCTAAATATGAGCCTTATTTTTTATGGAGAAAACATTGATTTTTACAGGAAAACTTTACTTTTCTTTAAAATAGGCACTAACGCATAATATAATTATATATGTGTAATCGTTAAATCGTATTAGCAAAAACGGGTTTACCATTTAGGGGCATTCAAATTGCATCGCCATCTAAAAAGCTAATGAAAACTTCCCCCTCTCCTGGCCTTCCACTCAAACGTAGTTGGTGGTTGCTTTGTCTCCTTGCCGTTCTCCTGACCCTGGGTTTTGGCTGCGTGCCGCCTCCGCCCGGGGCCGCAAAACCGCCGACCCCGCCGCATCCGTCAGCTACCATTATTAATTTCGGTAACTTAGAAGTCTAAAAATATAGCCATGGCAAAAAAGGATAAAAATACAATGGACCTCCCCGAGGTCAGCGATATTCCCGGTCAGGAACACGTTCGCCCGCCCCGCCTGGGAGAGCTAGGAGACACGACGGCTTCGTCCGCAGACGAAGAAGGCGACGATATCCTGGATGACGATGCCGATGACGATCTGGTAGGATCGGGCTCCAACGTGTCCCGCGAAGAGAGAAGGGATCTGGCCAGCGTGGACTCCCGCGAGGCCGGCACGGAAGACGAAGTGCTCAACGAAGCCGCCCTGGATAGTACGGATGACGACGGCACCCCGTTGAATGAGGGTAGCTTCGGCCGGAACGTTTCCAGCGATGACCTGGATGTCCCCGGCTCCGAAGAGGACGATGCCGACGAAGCGCTGGGTGAAGAAGACGAAGAGAACAACGATTATAGCATCAGCGATAACAACGACGACGAGCGGGACGCAGATTGATCAACCCGGTGTCCCGGTCAGAGGCCGGGACACCGTTATTGGTTCCTCAATTCGGGTTACGGGGAAGCATTGCGGATAATGCTGCTGAATGAATTTGATAAGCCCCTCCCGGACATTGCACCGCAGGTCAAATGCGTTGCCGGAGCTGCTGGAGCTCATCAAGGCCCGCACTTCGATGGTCTTCTCGCTGGCATTGGTCACTTGCAGCACCTTTACCCGTCTATCCCACAGCGGGTCTTTCTCCAGAAGCCTCCCCAGCTCTTCGCGTAACGGGTCCAAAGGAATGGTATAATCCAGGTAAAGGAAGACAGTGCCCATTATATCGGCCGTATTGCGTGTCCAGTTCTGGAACGGCTTTTCTACAAAGTAATTTATAGGCAGGATCAGCCTTCGCTGATCCCAGATATTCAGCACTACATATGTTAGGGTGATCTCCTCTACGCGGCCCCATTCCCCTTCCACCACCAGCACATCGTCTATCCGTATGGGTTGGGTGAACGCTATCTGGAAACCGGCTAAGAAGTTCCCAAGCGATTTCTGCGCCGCAAAGCCTATGATGATACCACCCACTCCGACACCCGTTAATAATCCGGTGCCTATCTTCCGCAGGTTGTTAAAGCTCAGCAGGATCACGCAGACCGTGAGGATCAGGATAAGACTGATCGCCAGCCGCCGGATGAACTGCAGCTGGGTCCTTATCTTCCGCTCCTTCAGATTGTCGGCTTTGTGGATATCGAACGTATGATAGACATAGTCCTCGAATACCTTGATCACCCCAATCAGCACGTTCGCAAACGAGATGGTCAGCAATATCTCCACCGTCTTGTTCAGCACCGGCGTCACATTGCTCTTCATTTTCATTAGCGGAAGCAGGAAATTGAACGTCAGCAGGGGCAGGAAATAGCTGAACGGCTTGCCCAGCCTGGAAAGCATCGCCCGGGCGGCGCTGAAAGCCGGCCTGCCGTCCTTCGGCTTCTTCCTCAACAGCAGGGATAGCATGAACTTCAGGATAAGCCCGATGACGATCGCTACTCCCGCCAGGATGCCATCCCAAACGTAGTCGGGAAAATGGTCAAATTGATCTAGAATCTGGTCCGGCATAATTTATTTTAGCTGCTGGAGCCATAAGGTACAAGGTTTAAGCCAATTTTTTACCCGCTTTCGTAGAAAAAATGGCCCACCTCTGCTGTTCCTCCGCTGTAACCCCCCCTGGCATATCTTTTTATGTGATGACATCATAAGCGCGATAATTTTTTTTGTGCGATAGAGGTTTAGGTTAATGGACGCCACCCCGGCTCACCGGGGTGGCTTTTTTGAATCGGTAAAACCCCCAGTTATGGAAGCAACGTTAGCATTTTCCCATAAGGAATTCCGGCAGGTGGATCACGACTACGAGCAGGCGGCGTCTCTTGCCAATCTAGTGTATGTCAGCGACAGCGTGCCGGGGATCACCCGGCTGAAGAAGGGTAAGGGATTCACCTACCTGCTGGGAAATAAGCCGGTAAAAGACAAAACAGTGATCCAGCGTATCCGCGGGCTCGTGATCCCCCCCGCCTGGACCAGGGTCTGGATCTGTCCTGCGGCTAACGGACACATACAGGCTACCGGCTTCGACCTGCGCCAGCGCAAACAGTATCGCTACCACGCCCTTTGGAACTCCCTCCGCAACGAAACGAAATTCCATCGTCTCTATGAGTTTGGGAAGGCACTCCCGACCCTACGCGCAAAAATTGAAGCGGACTTACGTCACAAAGAGCTGAGCCGGGAAAAAGTCCTGGCCACGGTCCTGAGCCTCATGGAACGGACCTATATCCGCATCGGCAACAACGAGTATGAGAAGATGAACGGCTCCTACGGCCTCACGACCCTCAGGAACAAGCATGTCTCTATCACCGGCGATAAGCTGGTCTTCTCCTTTAACGGCAAAAAAGGGGTCCACCATGATATCACCCTGCGCAACAAACGACTGGCCCGCACAGTCAGCCAGTGCCGCGAAATACCCGGGCACGAGCTTTTTCAATATTATGGGGAAGACGGCGCTCACAGGAGCATCGATTCCGGTATGGTCAACCACTATATTCAGGAAGCCGTCGGCGCGGATTTCAGCGCCAAGGATTTTCGTACCTGGGCAGGTTCCCTCCATGCCTTGCAGGCCTTCCGGACGGTAGGCGAGGCTGACAGCGATACAGCCTGCAAAAAGAACCTGGTGGCCGTTCTGGATACGGTCAGCCAGAAGCTGGGCAATAGTCGCGCCGTCTGTAAAAAGTATTACGTCCATCCCGGCCTCATCCGCCTGTATGAAGAAAACAAATTGGTGAAATACCTCGCCGTGTCAGACCCCTCACCCGTGGACAAGGAAGACCTCTCTACCGAAGAAGAGGTCCTGATGAAGATATTGAGGCAATACATCCGCACTTCTCCGATCACACTGTAGCCGTCACCTCGTTGAAATAAAAATAGCCGGTCATGTGACCGGCCTTCGGGCCTTCTGTAAAGGCCCTTACCCCGAAACATGCCGGTCAGGCCCTCCTGATAATACCCAGTATCAGGGCGATTACGGCCAATACGATTAATATATGGATCAAGCCACCTACACTATAAACGAATACACCTAAAAGCCAACCTATCAGAAGTATGACTGCTATTAAATAAAGTAAGCCACTCATGATAATAATTTTTAGTAGTTAGGAATTTTGTTATTTACCTAACTCCTACATTGAAAAATGCTTGCCAAATTTATTTAGCCGGAGTAAATGCCCTTAACCGGGTAGAATGGGGAATTAAATCTACAAATGATCCTTTCTTCCGGGTAGTCAATCAAACTGGCATGGTCTTACGATAGTATAGGTATGACAAGATTTAAGCTCCCGGTTTTCTGGAAAGCCATGAAGAAAGCAGCCATAGATTTCAATAACGACAATGCCTTCAAGCTCGCAGCCTCCCTTTCCTATTCCATGATCTTCTCCATCGCCCCTTTTGTTATTGTCGCGATCTCTCTGGCCGGGATCATCTGGGGTCAGCAGGCCGCGGAGGGCCGGATGTACGAACAGATAAAAGATCTGGTAGGAGGGAATGCCGCGCAGCAGATCCAGGACATCATCCGCAATATTCAGAGTTCCCACCATACCGTAGCAGGAGCCGTCATCGGGGGCGCTATCCTCCTGATCGGCGCCACCGGCGTCTTTACCGAGATCCAGGGCTCCATCAATTATATGTGGTGCATCCAGGCCAAACCAAAAAAAGGCTGGCTCAAATTCCTTATGAACCGCCTTCTCTCGTTCTCCCTTATTATCGCTTTTGGATTTATCTCGATGGTCTCGCTGGTCGTCAGCTCGCTCATGGACGTGCTGGGAGACTATCTGAAGCGCTATTTCACGCACCTTACCGTCTATTTCTTCTACGGCATCAACCTGGTGCTGACATTTGCCGTCATTATCCTGCTATTCACGATCATTTTTCGCATCCTCCCCGATGCTATCATCTCCTGGAAGGACGCCTTCACCGGGGCCGTTTTCACCGGCCTGTTGTTCATCGTGGGAAAACTGCTCATCGGTCTTTACCTGGGCAATTCAAATATCGGCGCCCTCTATGGTGCCGCCGCCTCCATTATCGTCATCCTCACCTGGGTCTATTATTCCTCCATTATCCTCTATTACGGAGCTGAATTTACCCGTGCTTACGCCACGTTAAATGGCCACGGCATCCGCGCTTCGGATACCGCCGTCTATATTCTTAAAAGTGAATCCAAAGAATTGTCTAGCTAGCCTTCTTCTTCCCGAGGCTGGCCTTCAGCTGCGACAGGAGGTCTGAGCTTTTGGTCGAATGGACCACCCGCATCGTCGTTTTCGCCAGTTTACCGCCCTTGGCCTTCGCCTTTATGAGCTTCATAAGCTCGTCCGTATACGTATCCTTATATTTCGCGATATCAAAAGGTCCGGAAAGCTGCTTGATCAGCTCCATTGCCATTTTCATCTCTGCCGGCTTGCTCTGACTGGAAGGTATCTTGAGCTCATCCAACGGTCTTATCTCCTGTGCCCACCGGATGCGATTCAGCACGAGGACATGTTCCATGGGCTTGATAAGGCAAAGCCCCTCTTTGTTTCGCATCACAAAGCTGCCAAAACCGACTTTGCCCGTCTTATGCAGCGCATCCCGCAGCAGGGCATAGGCCTTGGTTCCCGATTTGTCGGGCTCCAGATAGTAAGGCGTCTCATAATAGATCCCGTCGATCTCGGTTTCCGCAACGAATTCTTTGATCTCGATTATCCTGGATTTTTCGGGACTGGCCTTCTCGAAATCTTCGTCGGTCAGCACGACATACCGGTCGTCTATTTTGAAGCCCTTGACAATGTTCTCCCAGGACACTTCCTTGCCGGTGTGCTCGTTCACCCGCTTGAATTTGATATTTGCGTTGTCCTTCTTATCCAGCATATCCAGATCCAGCTCGCTGCCTTGTACCGCACTGTAAAGCTTAATGGGGATGTTCACCAGCCCGAAGCCAATGGCTCCTGTCCATATTGATCTCATAAAAATTAATTCCATAGTCCCCTGACCTGGGCCACCGGGATACTCATCAGCTCTCGGTATTTAGCTACCGTTCTGCGCGCAATCGAATAGCCCTTCTCCGCCAGGATGGTCACCAACTGCCGGTCCGTATATGGGGTCTTCTTGTCTTCCGCTTCGATAACCTCGCCAATGATGTTTTGGATCACCTTATTGCTGATATTGGTACCCTCCTGGTTGACGATACCTTCCGTAAACAGGTCCTTAAGCAGGATCGTGCCGAATGGCGTCTCCGCATATTTGTTGCAGGTCAGCCGGCTTACAGTGGAAATGTCAACTTTTACCTGGTCCGCAATGTCCTTTAGCTTCATCGGTCTGAGTAAAAGGATATCGCCATATTTAAAATACTCATATTGCATATCTACGATGGATCGCATGATCTTGAGCATATTGTTCTCCCGCTGCTGGATGGCGTTGATGAACCATTGCGCCGAAGACAATTTGCTGCGCAGGTATTGCTTGGTCGATTTGTCCGTCGTCGCATTCTGCGAGGTCTGCTGCACCATTTCCATCCAGTTCTGGCTGATATGTAAATTGCTGCTGCGCTGACGGTACAGGGCCAGCTCGAGCGTGTCGCCTTCGTCCAGCACCACGAAATCGGGCAGAATGGAACGATTGGCCTGCATCGCGCTGGTTTCAGGATTGAACGGGCGGGTGCTCAGATGGGCCAGCAGGCTCAGCACGATCCGGATCTCATCGTCTTCCAGCCCCAGCTGCCTGCGCAGCTTTTCCAGGTTACAGCTCCGAAGGTCATGAAAATGATTCTGCAGCAGATCTATGGCCGTTCGGACATCAGGCTGTTTGACATTCATCCGTTTGAGCTGCAGGAGCATGAACTCCTGCACCGACTGGCAACCTGCCCCGATGGGCTCCAGCTCCCGGATAAGCTTGAGGGCGCCTTCCAACTCCTCCGGCTCGATCCAGACCTTCCGCTTAAAGGAGATCTCCGAAGCCAGCTCATCCAAATCCTGCTCCAGGAAGCCATTTTCGTTTAAGGAGTCGATCAGGAAATCAAAGAGATAATGATTACTTTCCGGAATGTCTAAAAAACGGCATTGCTTCTTCAGCTCGTCCCGGAAATCGAGTACTTCCGCAATAGGTTTTTCCGGGACCTTCTCCGTGTTGATGTAATTATTATACTCTGTCTTGTAGTCGGGGATATCGTCGTATGCGTATTCCTCATAGCCCTGAAAGTCCTGCACCATTTCCTTGGTGCATTTATCGCCGCCGTCCTCGTCTCCCGAGGATAGCTCCTCCAAAGCGGGATTTTCACTCAGCTCATCCTGTATCCGTTGCTCGAGCTCCAGGGTATTGAGATGAAAAAGATTCAGTAGCTCTATCTGCTGCGGCAGGATGGTATGTTGTTGCTTTTGCGTTTGAACTTGCTTCAGCATGAGACCCGGTTTTTGTATTCAGCGTAGGACAAAACGGACGCCAGAATGGTAACAGCCTGTAGCAAAACGGAAAAGGGCCCGGCTGAGGGGAATGCTGTAGAAATCCCGGTACGTCTTTGGGGAAAAAATAGCACAAATTCGTTGACGGACAATACTTTCCTGTTCCCCTTAGGGGCGCAATAACCAGGGGCAAGCCCTTAAAAATGGTCTGCATTTTGTCATAACTAGGGATAGTCCTAACTTAAACATTATTCAGAATTATAATTTATGCACGCACCGACTTCCGAACACCCACCCCGCAGATCGCTATTCCGCCGGTTGGTGCGTATCTTTCTCAGGACACTGTTGACGATATTTATCATTCTTCTGCTGGTCTTCTTCCTGATCCAGACCCCCTTTGTCCAGGATTACGCCAGGGGAAAGGCGGAGAACTACCTGTCCCGTAAGCTTAATACCCGCGTCCGCATCGGTCACCTGGATATTGCCTTCTTCCATTCTGTGACCCTTAAGGACGTCTATATTGAAGATCGCCATCGGGATACCCTGCTTTCCGCCGGCCTCATCGACGTTCACCTGCGGATGCTGGGCTTGCTCCACAGTGACCTGGATATCCAGGAGATACATCTCAGCGGCCTGACTGCCAAGGTCTTGCGTCAGTCCCCCGATACCGTCTATAACTTCCAGTTCATCGTCGACGCCTTTGCCGGCAAGCCGGCTGCCCAGCCTGATACGGCGAAGGGCAAAGCGATGCGCATAGCCATCCACACACTGCTGCTGGACAACATCCGTCTTGTATATAAGGATACCCTCACCGGTAATGCTGCCGTAGCCAGCATCGGCCATAGCCGCACCGATATGCAGCAGTGGCTTGACCTGGATAGTCTGCGGTTTCGTGTGGAGGGCTTCGACCTGCGGAATACCGCCCTTGCCTATACCAGCTCACCGGCCGGGCTGTCCACGAAAGTCACGCTCTCCCAGCTTCATACCAATGGACTCTACCTCGATCTCAATAAGCTGATCATCCGTTCCAAAGGCCTGAACCTGGACAGCGCCAGCTTCGCCATGGACAACTCCAAGCAGCCACGCCAGAAGTCGGGTATGGATTATTACCATCTTCTGGCTAACGGACTTACCCTCCATGGGGAAGACCTCGCCTATTCCGCCGATTCGGCCAGCGGCCAGATCACCAAAGGAGAGCTCCTGGAACAGTCCGGATTCCGGCTTACCCAGCTGCAAACGAAATTCTTTTATTCCGACCGTCGGATAGCGCTGCAGGACCTGCTCCTGCGGACCCCCGGCACCCTTCTGCAGCGCTCCGCGAGCCTTCAGTACGATTCCCTGGCCAGCATGATGAAGACCCCGGCCCATACCCTGGTGAGCCTCGACCTCCCTTCCAGTCATGTCCAGCTGAAAGATATTCTTGTCTTCGCCCCCGGGCTCGCCAAACAGCCTGTCTTCCGGCACCCCAATGATACCTGGCAGCTCAACGGCAGGTTGAACGGTAACTTCGACGCCATCGACATTCAGACCCTGCAGTTCAGTGGCATTCAGGATATCCGGCTGGATATGAACGGGCGGCTGCTCCATCCCTTCGATACCCGCCGCATCCAGGCCAACCTGGACTTACGCAACCTGTCCGGCAGCCGGACCGCCCTCTTGCGGCTGCTGCCAAAAAATACGCTGCCCGCCAATATCACCATCCCCGCCCGCTACGACCTGCATGGTCATCTCGCAGGCAGCATGGATGGAATGACCTCCGATCTTGTCCTGAATACTTCCTCCGGCTCGATCCTCCTCAAGGGCACCGCCCGCAATATCCGCTCCACTAGCGGCGCCGCCTATGACCTGGACCTCCAGACAAGGGCGCTCAACCTGGGAGCCATCCTCCAGGATAGCGTGCAATGGGGAGCCGTGACTGCTCACTTTACGGTAAAAGGCACGGGACTCGATATCCATAGCGCCAACGCCCGCTTTACAGGTAAGATAGCCGCCGCCACCATCCGGCGATATACCTATCATGACCTGGCTGTGGAGGGTTCTCTGGCCGATCAAAAGGCTACTGTTCATTCGGCCATTAACAATACCGCCGTACACTTCGAGCTGCAGGCCAGCGCCGACCTGGCGCAGAAATTTCCCGCCCTGAAGCTGGACTGGCAGGTAGATACCGTAGACCTCCACGCCCTCGGCCTGACAATAGACACCCTGCAATTCCGCGGGCATCTGATCGCCGATTTCGCCAGCACCAACCCTGATTCTTTACAGGGAGGGCTAAAGCTCACCAATATCAACCTGCTCCGGGGCAGCCAGCGGCTGACGACTGATAGCCTCCTGCTGACGGCCAGTCGCCAGGGCGATATCCAGGATATCCAGCTGCATACCGAGGTGGCTGACCTGGATTTGAATGGGCACTATCTCCTCACGCAGATCCCGACCGCGCTGCAACATACGATCAGCCAATATTATCGTCTGGAAGGGTTTAAGGACACCGCCTTCACTTCCCAGGACTGGACGCTCCGCATGCACCTGCGTGTATCGCCGTTGGTGCTCGCTCATATCCCATCGTTAAATGGCACGGATAGTGTCGGCGGTCTGCTGACGTATAACAGCGACCGCAACGATCTTCAGCTCGGCCTGAGAGCCCCCCGGCTGGTCTATGGCACTCAGTTCCTGCATGATATCGACATCTCCGCCGGCACCGCGGACAGCAGCCTGCGCTACGGCATTACCGTGGCCGACGGACATGGCAGTGGGTTTCTCCTTTATAAGACAGCGATCTATGGCGCCGTAGCCGATAATCATCTCACCACGACCCTCCTGCTGAAAGATAAAAACGGTAAAGACCGCTATCGCCTCGCCGGCACGCTCGATCAGCCAAACAGCGCCATCATAAAATTCAGCTTCAACCCCGATAGCCTGCTGCTCAACTACGATCGCTGGCAGGTAAGCCGCGATAACTTCATACAATACGATTCTACCGGCGTCATCGCCCACAACTTCACCATCAGCAACAACGCGGACTCCCTTTCCCTTAATAGTAAAGGGACCACTGGCGCCGCACCTCTGGAGGTCCGCTTCGGCAGTTTCCGGCTCAGCACGATCAGCCGTCTCGCCAATCAGGACTCGGTGATCGCCGACGGCCTCCTAAACGGTACCGCCGAGGTCAAGAATGTAACGACAAACCCCGTATTCACGTCCGACCTGAAAATTAAAAACCTGTCCTATAAGACTGACACCCTTGGCGACCTGACCTTAAAGGTCAACAATGAAAAGGCCAATGCCTTCTCCGCCGATATCGGACTGCAAGGAAAGAACAACGACATTGCCGTCTCCGGCGACTATTATACGGGCGAAAGCAAAATGGACCTCAAGCTCGATCTCCGCCGGGTCAATCTCGCGGCCTTCTCTCACGTCGCGGAAGGGACTATCGATAATATGAGAGGCTATCTAACCGGCAAATTTACCCTCACGGGAACGTTCGATAAACCCACCGTCAGGGGAAATCTCTATTTCGACAGCAGCGTAATCACACCTACTGTTTCCGGCGAAGCGCTCGACGTTTCCAAAGACCGGATCGCCTTTGACGAGGACGGTTTCAATTTCAGCGAGTTCACGCTCCGGGATTCCGCCGGCAATAAGCTGATCCTCGACGGCAACGTCTTTACGAAAGACTATCAAACCTATGGCTTCGACATCTCTCTCAACGCCCAAAACTTCCGGATGATCAACGCGCCGGAATCCAGCACCCGTCAATTCTATGGCCAGCTAAACCTGGATGCAGCCATCAACCTGGAAGGGAAAATGGATGCGCCAAAGGTCGACGGGTCGATCCGGGTAAACAAACGCACCAATTTCTATTATGTCCTGCCTGGTGACGATCCCGAGGTCGGCGACCGTATTGGCGTGGTCCGCTTCGTAGATCACCGCACGGGTGATTCCCTCGTCGATAAGAAAGCGCTGGTCCTGCATGCTAAAAAAACGGAGATAAAAGGCCTGGACGTGAGCCTCAATCTGCTCACCGATACCAGCGCTCTGCTCAACATCGTCATCGACCCGCGGAGCGGGGACGCGCTTAATGTCCGCGGTCGCAGCAATCTCGTCTTTCAGCTGGAGAAAAGCGGTAAGATGGACCTCACGGGTTCCTATGAGGTCAACGGCGGCTACTATAGCCTTTCCTTGAGCGTCCTCAAGCGCAAGTTCAATATCTAACCTGGGAGTGTCATCACCTGGACAGGTGACCCGACCCTGGCCTCCGTGAACCTCAACGCCGCTTACACCGCGCTGACTCCTTCCATCGATCTCGTATCCAATGTGATCTCGTCTCTTCCTCCCAGCGACCAAGCCAAGTTCGAGCAGAAATTGCCCTTTCTGGTTACGTTAAAATTGGAAGGTGATATGCTGAAACCGACCATTACGTTCGATATATCGCTGCCCACTACGACCCTCACGCTTTATCCTGAAGTGGATCAACGTCTCACCGAGCTGCGTACCCAACAATCGGAAATGAATGAACAGGTCTTCGCGCTTCTGCTGCTCGGTCGTTTCGTCGGTGAAAATCCGTTCAGCCCTTCCAAGGGCGGCGGCAGCACCCCGGGCGACCTGGCCTTTTCCAGCGCCAGCCAGATCCTCACCAGCCAGATGGATCAGGTTGCCGCCAGCCTTATCAAGCAGGTGGATATCCACTTTAACCTCAACAACCAGCAGGACTACAGCACGGGCACCGAGATCTCCTACACCGAGCTGGACGTTACCGTTTCCAAGCAATTGATGGAAGACCGGCTGCGGGTTAGCGTAGGCAGCAGCTTCGACGTCGTGGGCGCCGGTGCGCCGAATCAGGCTCCTTCGAATCTTGCGGGCGATGTCGACGCGGCCTATAAGCTCACGAAAGACGGCCGGTATCTTCTCCGCGCCTATCGGCAGAACCAATACCAGGCCGTAGTAGTAGGCCAGGTCATAGAAACGGGAGTAGGCTTTATCTTTACCTTTAATTACGATAAATTCAGTGAGATCTGGCATCGGGCCAAGGGCGATACGATAGAAGCAAGAAAAACATCAAACTCCAGCACAACAACTAAATGATGAGGGGCTTTCAACGCATGCTGCGGCTTTTTATATGGGTGGGACTATTGTCGACTATCCTCGCCTCCTGTCATGAGTCCAAATACCTTACGGCGAACCAGACCCTTTATACGGCTAATAAGACCCAGGTCCAATCCTCCCTTCCCATGACTAAGAAAGAGCATAAGAAGTGGAGCGAGGATATGCAAGGATATTTACGGCCGAAGCTCAACAGCACGATCCTCGGTGTGAGGCTGAAACTCTGGGTCTATAATATCGCTGGAACGACGCATAAGAAAAAAGGTTTCAAGCACTGGTTGAAATACAAGGTAGGAGAGCCGCCTGTCCTGGCGACCCCGGCGATGCTCCAAAACAATGAACAGGTGCTGCAGAGCCATCTGGAGAACAAAGGGTATTTTCACGACACCGTCATCGTCACGACTCTGGTCAAGGACAAGCATCTCACTGCGACGTATACAGGGCAGGTTGGGCCACGTTATACCATCGGTAAGATCAACTATCCGGATGACTCCGATGTGGTCAGCAACCGGATAGATACCTTGCAACGGGCTTCGCTCCTGAAGAAAGGGGGTTTTTACGATCTCGAAACGATCAAGGCGGAACGGGTCCGTATCGACAGCCGGCTCAAGAATCGCGGCTTTTATTATTTCAATCCCGACTACCTCTTCGTCGACCTCGACACGGCCGTCGGCAATCACCAGGTGGATATGTTCATGCGGTTGAAGGAGGAGATGCCCGATCCCGCCCGCAAGGTCTATCACATCGACAGCATCACGGCTTATGTTGCATCTCCTAACCGGGCCGATACGAGTCGCGGACAAGCCTATGTTACCCCGGAAGGTTATCACATCATCGATCCCGTCCATTACCTGCGTCCCGCCGTTTTCAGCAGGACGCTGCTGATCAAGCCGAACGACATCTATAGGGAAACTGATCACAATACTTCTCTCAGCCGCCTGGTCAGCCTGGGCGTCTTTCAATTCGTAAAAGCCCGTTTTGAGCCGGCCTCCCCGGCCGATACCAACAGCAAGCTGAATCTCTATTATTATCTGACCCCGGCGCAGAAGAAACAGCTCCGGTTCGAGGTCACAGCGCTCACCCGCAGCGATAACACCACGGGTACCGAACTGGCGCTCAACTGGCGGCATCGCAATCTCTTCCGGGGCGCGGCACTGTTCAGCATCCGGATATACGGTGGTCTGGAAGGGCAATCGGTGAATACAAAAGAAAAATCGCTTACCCGCCGCACCGGCGTAGATGCAAGCCTCACCATTCCGACGATCTTGTCCCCCTTTAATCTGAACACCAGCAGCAGGTTCGTACCCAAGACCAAGATCGAGGCAGACTATGATATCTATGAGAACAACTCGTTATATACCCTCACGTCCTCACGTGCCAGCTTTGGCTACCAGTTCAAGAACAACCTGACCACAGAGAACGGCCTCACTGTACTGGGTATAAGCTATGTTCGGCCTTCCCATATCACCGACAGCTTCCAGCGCTCCATAGATAGCAACCGAAACCTGTATTATGCCATCGAACCTCAATTTATCATCGGCCCTTCCTGGAACTTCAATTATAACTCACAGCTCGATCCGCGTAACGCCCGCAATCCGAGCAATATCTGGTTCAATGGCAATATTGATTTCTCCAACAATCTCCTTGGGCTTTTTTCCGGCGCAAACTTTACCAAGACCGGTGTCCAGAAGGAGATCTTCGGCGTGCCCTTCGCGCAGTACATGCGGTTTGAGGCCGACTTCCGCCATTACCTGAACTTCAGCAAGTATAACATGCTGGTCACTCGTTTTGATGCCGGCGTCGGCATTTCCTATGGGAACAGCAGCAGCCTTCCTTTCGTCAAGGCTTTCTTCGCCGGTGGAACCAACGATATCCGCGCCTTCCGAGCCCGCGCGCTCGGTCCGGGACATTATTACGCCGGCGATCCCAACTCGGATGCCTTTATTCCCGACCAGCCCGGAGATGTAAAATTGGAGGGCAACATTGAATACCGGGCGAAGCTCTTCGGTCTTGTCCGCTGGGCCATCTTCACCGATTTCGGCAACGTCTGGACCCTGCGCAGCGATACGAGCCGCCCCGGCTCCGTCTTTACGCCCAGCTTCTTAAAAGATTTCGCGGTAGGCGCCGGTACCGGTCTGCGCTTTGATCTCACCATTCTCGTCCTTCGGGTTGATTTCGCCGTTCCTATCCGGACTCCCTGGAAGCCCGAAGGGTCCAAGTGGAACTTCAAAAGCGCCACGGACATCAGCGACATGGTCCTCAACCTGGCCATTGGCTACCCCTTCTAGCCGCCCCTTCCCCTCCACACTCCGGGAATCTTTTCCCCGCTGCCTCCCCGCTTATCTGGGATGGCATCATTTTTTTACATTGATCTTAAGTAAACGATGTTTTCTTAACGTTCTTAAAAACACAGTTATATGAACGACCAGAAAAACAAGCAGGGGAAACAGGATGATCCTGTAAAAATACCCCACAATTCGGCTCGCAAAGCCAACACGGGACAGGAGATAGAAAATCCTGATCAGAGTGAACAGCCGGATAAGAAGATCAACATCGACGACGATCCGGATCAAACGAAGAAGAAAGTGCCTAATATGCACAATTAGCTTGCGTCATCCCGGTACGACAATCGTTGTACCGGGATTTAATTTTTCTTTTATGGAACCAAAATTACACATCCTCAACGACCTTATCCGGATCAACATCGACCGTATCGATGGCTATGAAAAAGCCTCCTACGACGAGACAACACACGAATCCAAAGCGCGGGAAATATTTTATCGCCTGGCTGTCGACAGCAGGGCCTTTGTAAACGTCCTTCATGCAGAGGTCATCCGCCTCGGAGGCCAACCGGTTTCCAAGTCTACTATCGCCGGAAAGATTTATCTTCACTGGCTGGAAGGCAGGAACAGTTTTCAGGGCGCCGATACTCCGGCACGGATAGCGGCCTGCGCGGCAACCGAGCTGTCTGTGCAAAAAGCCTATCAACAGGCGCTCAATGACCTGGAACACCAGCCCGAAACGATCTACCAGCAGGTGGAAAACCAGTTGTGGTCCGTCGAACGGGCGCACCAGCAATTGCTCAACCTGCAAGAAAGCTTTAATCACGCGATATGAACAATACTACTGACCTCCTTGAGCTAGAAGTCCTCCTCCCAGGCGACTGGGTTCGCAAGGGTTCCGGCGATATCTATTCTTTTACCGCGGATGGAATGCAGCTCAGCGACGAGCGGCTTTTCAAGGAATTGTATATCTCCCATCCTCCCCGCACGGAAAGAAAAGCCTATCGTTATGCGCTATCTATAGTAGACGATTACTGCGGCATCATTGTGGACCAGGAAGAATTCATCATCATGAGCATAGACAAAAAGGCCGATGGATCAGCATCCATGCAATGGGCCGACAAAGCCGGCCTCACCATCGAATTTCAGCGCGCTGCCAACTAACAGCTGCCAAAAATAAGTAGGACCCCGTAGAAACGGGGTCCTATATTATTCTTTCAGGTTTATTGACACCCATACAAATAAATAATTATGCCAAATGGGTTTTTCCTGGTTAGACACCCTCATACCCCCAGATAACGTCGGCGTTCTTGTGCAATATTTTCCTCATCATTCCCAATAGCAGCTTCGACAAGCCGCTCCGGCCGGTAAGGGTTTTACTCCCAACATCCAGTTATTTTCCGCTGATAATGAAACGCTCCCGCACTTATCCACACCAAACTCACCTCATTTCCCGGGACTGGTACTGAATTTGAAAAAATACTGTTAAAAGAATCTATATGTTGCCTCAATCGGATCTGCGCTTTCTGCAGGAAAAAATACAGGATTTGAAAAATGCCCTTTTTTTTAGTCAGAATACCTCTTTACTGAGGATAGCAACCACGATCGTCTCTGTTCTTACGGTAGATGACCTGGGCCAGATGTGGTTTTTCGTTCCCCGCCCCCGGCAGGCCCTCAATGAATTTGACCGGGAATTTCCCGTCCGGCTGGAGTTCTTCCGGAAGGGGAGAGACTTCTTCCTGCATGTCGCCGGTAAGGCCTTTATCGTCACCGATCCCGAAGAGATCAATGGCCTGGTGCACGAAGACATCCGGGAACAGGCCTGCAACAACCTGGTGCTTATCAGGGTACAGATGCTTAAAGCGGATTACTTCGAAACCACGTCTCCGGCGACACAAGCCAACTGGTGGCGCGATCTCCGCAATCAGGTGCATACCTGGCTCTTCAATTCCCGCCCGGGCTACAGGCCCTATTACCTGGCTGACACCCCCATGCCGATGCTTTCTTATCGGCCGGTGGCATAGGAATTGAATCCTTCACTTTAAAATCTTTAAGTGAAAAACAGCCATTTATGAAAAAAATCTCCAACTATTCTCTTGCCGCGGCACTCGCGCTTCTTTGCTTCAGCTGTAACAATAGCAGCCAGCCGGATAGCGCCCAGGCCGCTAAGGACTCGAACGTCACCAAGATGGACAGCACCGGGACCGGCGACTCCGCCGCTGCCCGTTCTATTCCAGCTACCGTATCCAAAGCCGACCAGAACTTCGCCGTCAACGCCGCAGATGCCGGGATGACCGAAATACAGGCCGGGCAGCTCGCCGAACAAAAGGGAATGGAAAAAGACGTCAAAGACTATGGTAAGATGATGGTTAAAGACCATACCGAAGCAGCGGATAAGCTCAAGACCATCGCCGGAGGTAAAAATATAACTCTGCCCTCCGCCGTTTCTCCGGATATGCAAAAGCACCTGGATGATCTCCAGGCCAAGAGTGGAAAGGATTTCGACAAAGCCTATTTGAATATGATGGTGGACGACCACAAGAAGGTCATCAGCGCCTTCGAGGATGAATCCAAGAATGGCTCTGATGCCGACCTTCGGGCCTTCGCCGACAGTACGCTCCATACCCTCCACCACCACCTGGACGCGGCGGAAAAATGTACCAAGATGATGAGTAAAATGTGATCGATACCATATACAACAACCACCTTACCCCAATGAACGGCGGGCAGGATCTCCTGCTCGCTTTTTTTATCGAGGGTCGTTTACGAAATCTTTTATTCCATTCGCAAGCTCTCGATAGGGTTGGCCTTTGCCGCCTGCATGGCCCGCAATCCTACCGTTAGCATGGCGATCGTTACGGCCAGCAGCCCTGCGCCCAGAAAGATCCAGATGCTCACCGGGGCCCGGTAGGCGAACCCTTCCATCCAGCGGAACATAGCATACCACGCCAACGGCGCGGCGATCAGGATGGCTATTACCACGGGCTTTATCAGGTCTCGTGAGACGAGCAGCACGATGCCCGTGATGCTGGCGCCCAAAACTTTCCGGATGCCGATCTCCTTGGTCCGCTGTCCGACGCTAAAGGTCACCAGGCCCAGCAGCCCGAGGCAGGCGATAAGGATGGCCAGCACGGTGAAGATCAGCAGGAGGCTACCCTGCTTGCGTTCCGCGGCATATTGACGGGAGAAGTTCTCGTCGAGAAAATGATATCCCAGCGGGGTTGATGGATCAAAGCGGGCATAAACGCTGGCTATATGCTTCAGCGCCTGCGGTACCTGATTCGGGTTTACCCGCACATAGACATTGTCTTCCTCCTTTAATACGGGTGGCATCTCCAGCACCAGCGGCTGGATCTTATGCTGCAAGGAATAGATATTGAAATCCCTGGTCACCCCGATAATGGTAGCCATGCCCATTTTCCCTTCGGGGCCGATAGGCAGCTGCAGCCGTTTGCCCACCGCATCTGTCCAGCCCATTTCCTTCTCCAGCGTCTCGTTCACCAGCACCGAGCCATATTGGTCCATAGGCTGGGCCGCCGAAAAATTGCGGCCCGTCTTGAGCTTGATCTGCATCGTCGACAGATAGTCCGCGTCGACATAAAAGTCCTGTACTTGCTTTCCTTCTGTGCTGATCGCGCCGCTCTGCTCAAAGTGAACGGGGAAGGTTCCGATATCGTTATTGCCAATGGGGTTGCCGGCCGCGGCTACCGCCTGTATGGCGGGATTCCGCTGCAGCTGCGCCTTCAGGCCTTCTATATGCTGCCGCACGGCCGGGTTAGGCAGATGAAAGGTCAGGACCTGGTCTTTATTGAATCCCAAGTCCTTATTCTGCATATACTGCAGCTGCCGGTAGATGATAGCCGACCCTGCGATCAGGAAGATAGTGATGACAAATTGGAAGGTCACCAGGGATTTGCGGAACAGTACCGTAGTCGACTGGTCACCCTGCTGCCCTTTGAGGGAGGGTATGGTCTTGAAGCCGCTGAGGAACAGGGCAGGGTAGAGGCCGCCCGCCAGGCCGATCAGGACAGCGAAAGCTGCCAGGATCAGCACCGTGCGCGACAACCCATAGGCGCCCATGGCCAGCTGCTTGCCCGAGAGCTCATTGAAGGCGGGCAGCAGCACAAAGGTCAGGAAGGCGGCGATGCCCGCCGCCAGCAACGCAAATACTACCGACTCGGTCAGGAACATGCTCATCAGCTGCCGGCGGCCTGAGCCGATGACTTTCCGGACACCGATCTCCTTCATTCGCGCCGAAGACCGCGCCGTAGCCAGGTTAATATAGTTGATAACGGCTATGCCCAGCACCAGCAGCGCCACTGCCGCAAAGAGCCAGATATACCGGATGTCCCCGTTGCGGCTCAGCTCATAATCCAGCGCGCTGTGCAAATGGATAGCCGTCACTGGCTGCAGGTCCATATGGTATTGCGCCCCATTCCCCAGGGGCTGCTTCAGATACCGGTTGAAGAAACCCGGCAGCCTCGCTTCCAGCCGACCCGCATCGGCATCCTTGCGGAGCAGGACATACGTATAGAGATAAGAGTTCAGCCATTGTTCGGTAGCCGGCGGCGCCATTGCCCGCAGGGCGCTAAAATGCAGGTGCGAATTCGCAGGCTGGTCTTCGATCACGCCCGTCACCAGGCTCGGCCCCTGATGCTCTATATCCACGGTCTTGTTGAGCGCATCTTCCGCATGACCAAACAGCTTCTCCGCCAGCGTCTTCGTCATCACCATGGAATTGGGCGTCGCCAGCGCATTCACAGGATCGCCATAAAGAAAAGGGAAGCGGAAGATCGTGAGCAGCGAGTTGTCCGCCATCAGCATATCCCCGGCGTCTATCTTGTTGTTTTCATAGACGATCGTTCCCCCGCCTTCCGCGTCGATACGCGCTGCCGCTTCTATTTCCGGATAATCCTTTTGCAGGGCCGGCCCGAAAGTGGCCGGCGTGATAGCCAGCTTAAAGCTGCCGCCCGACCACACGCCCGAATGCACAACCCGGTAGATCCGGTCGGCATTCGCCGATGCCCGGTCATAGCTCAGCTCGTCGGTGATGTACAAGGCCATCAGCCAGAAGACCGACAGCCCGACTGCCAGCCCGATGATATTGATCATCGAATACACCTTGTTCTTGCGCAGATTCCGAAGCGCGACGCGGATATAGCTTCTAAGCATAGTAACTATGGTTTATTAATTTAAGCCAATACAGCTATCGCTAGTTAAACCCCTTTGGATGCTCCTTATTATATGACGTTGCATCCTGAAATGCCTTTGCAAATGCCAATAACCTCGCCTCCCCGTAAAGCTGTCCGATAAAGCTGATGCTCCCCGGCGTCCCATCCGGCTTATAGCCTACCGGCAGCGTCACGGCCGGATGCCCGGTCAAATTAGTGATCGCCAGCTGATCACCCGTTTCCGGAGGTGCGATAAGGATATCATATTCGCTTATGAACGGATCGATCTTCTGCATGATCCTGGTCCGCATGCGGCAGGCATTCACGTATTCTACGGCAGGGACGAATCGCGCCGTGCGGAAGGTATTGGGCCAGCGGTCCTTGTTCTGCTGCACCATCTGGTCGTCCTGGTTGGTGCGCGTTAGCTTATCGAAGGCAGCGGCGGATTCCACGCCGATTATCAGCGACAGGATATCATTCCCCCTGAGATCTTCGGGGAAGTCCACCGGTATCAGGTGCGCCCCCAGCTTCTTGAGGATCAGCAGCGCCTGTTTTTCCGGACTGCTCTCCGGCAGGGAGTCGATATAATTCCGGGTATAGGCGATCCTGAGCTTCTGTAGCTCTATCTTCCCGGTATAGTTGAAGGGCATCGTCCGGGAGGACACGTCTATGCTATCACCCCCATGTATATACGCAAAAACGATGGCTGCATCTTCCGCGCTGCGGCAGATAGGCCCTATTTTGTCCGAGCTCCAGCACAATGCCATGCAGCCTGTTCGGGCCACGCTGCCGAAGGTGGGTCTTAGTCCAGTGGCGCCGCAGCGCATTGAAGGGTCTACGATAGAGCCATAGGTCTCCGTGCCGATGGCAAAGGGGACCAGCCCTGCCGCCGTGGCCGAGGCCGACCCGGCCGAGCTGCCGCCCGAACCAGCTGCCAGGTTCCACGGATTCCGCGTCAGGCCGCCGAACCATACATCGTCTTCCGCCAGCTCTCCCAGCGACAGCTTGGCCAGCAGGACGGCTCCCGCCTGTGCCAGCCGCTCTGCCACATAGGCATTCTGCTGGATGACCTGG
>JAMFRX010000148.1 GCA_026224995.1 Puia dinghuensis | reverse complement strand
CAGATCCAGCCCAAAGGCCCTGATGGGAAACCGGCCTCTTTAGCGAGGTCCTGATAGAACAGATGGCAGCCACCCCTGAAGAACCGGAAGGCATTCTCCTGCATGAGCCGGTATTTCAGCGGCAACATCGCCGGGAGCCGGCCTGCATTGAAATCGATGATCCGCTGCGTGGATTCATGCATTTTAGTTCTTTTTTATCAGGGGCGTTAAGGACTTATTGTTCGTCTTTTCCAGGACGATGGTCTCGCAGCCATTGAATTTCGCAAAGTCTTTGATGGCTCGCGCGACCTTGGCCATCATCCCTGCTGTCAGCTTCACCGGCTCAAAATGCAGGTTATGAATGGTCAGCACTTTATCCTTCCGATCCGCCTTCGAATCCATTCTGGCCACAAAGGTATCGCCGACGAGCACGGGTAAGCTGAAATAGCCGTACTTCCGTTTCGCCTGCGGCACAAAGCATTCTACCTGGTAATCGAAGTCAAAGAAATCCCTCAACCGGTGTCTGAAGACGTTTAGCACGTCAAAAGGCGAGAGGATGAAGGCGTCAGCCGGCAAGCCAATTCTTTTGCTTTTATAGCTTGGAAGCATATAAAGCTGTGAAGATTCCAGTCCCGCGACCTTGACGAGGCATACCTCCCCGGACTCCACCATTTTTGCCATCTCCGTCTTCACCGAATTCTTGACGAACTTGGCATAGTAGGCGATCTCCTTAAGGTAGGCGATACCCAGCGCCTTCAGGGCCCGCCGGATCACGTGCCGGGCATACTCCTCCGCCGTAGGCATGGTCGTGTCGATCTCCGTCGGCACGATATTCATCGGCAGGTCATATACTTTCTTTAGATTTCTACCCCTTGTGGTCATCAGCCGGCCATCGCTATACAGTCTTTCCAGCGCCACCTTGGACGGCCGCCAGTCCCACCAGCCCTTGCTGGCCTCGACCCGATCGTTCTCGAAATCCGTGGACCCCAGCGGCCCATCCCGCGAGACCCGTTCCAGCACCTTGTTCATCAGGTTGGCCTCCGGCGAGGGCAAAGCCCCCCGCTTGGCCAGGAACCCCGCTTTCATAGGCAGGGAAAAACGATAATCATGCATGGGGATAAAGCCCGTCGCGAAAGTGAGGTATTCGAAGATCCGTTGGTCTGCCTGGAGCTCGTCCAGCCATTCCGGCTGATAATCCGGTATGCGCGAGAAGATCTGATGGTGATGGGCCCGCTCCACCACATACTGGGTATCGATCTGCACGAACCCCAGATGGTTGATCAACTTGTAGACGGCCTCGCGCCCCATTCCAAAGAACGCGCGCCTCGACAACCCCGCGGCGTGCAGGATGATCGTGCGGGCTTCCACTTTGCTGAGGATGATCTGCTTCATCCGCGGCCTATGGATTATCGGTGGTAGCATCCTGTGCCAGCCTGGCGCTATCCCCCCTTTCGCCCATCCGCTTGTCCAGCGAGAACAGCGCGCTATGAGTAGCCTCCTTTCCACCGGCCACACGGATCATATCCAGCAGCTCTATGGCCAGGTTCTCTTCTTCCGTTTGTTCCTTCACGAACCACTGCATAAAATTCCAGGTCGCCCAGTCCTGCTCGTCGAAGCTCTGCTTTACAAGCGCGTAGATAGACGTTGTATTGTCGACTTCCTGCTTGAAGACCTTTTCGAAACAATCGTTGACGCTCTTGGGGTCGTCATGTGGCTCCGGGATAGCCCCTATGGAGACCTTTCCGCCACGCTTGAGGATGTATTCCAAAAATTTCATCATGTGGTCTCTCTCTTCCTTGGAATGGCGGAACAGGAAATTGGAGATCCCATCGTAACCTTCGCTATCCGCCCAGCAGCCATACGATAAATAGACCTGGGCCTGAAAGTTCTCTTTGTTCATTTGTGTGTTCAATGCAGCTTGCATCGCGGGAGACAATCTATTGGAGTTCATATTCCTGATTTTATCTAAAGTTAAGGCTTTGCCGGAAATCCTGACAAAGCTTAAGGCTGCCACCAGCGGAACGCCCCTGGCCCGCGGCCAATAAGTCGAAAATTTTGCTGGCGAAATATCAATAATTTGCGTACTTTTGTATCGGACGTTTTTTCAAGGTTTCATAAACCCGCGCCCTGTGGAGGTTGCCAGTAATGGCACGGTGCCTTGAAGAAGCGTTATTTTTTTGCCCCTACGGTAAAAGGGGAAGCCTTCTCCAAGTCAAACTGATCCTGCTGCGTATACATTCTTCCTTTACCGTCGTCCTCATAGATATCTAAAATTTGGGCGTAATGGTGCTCCATGGCCGCAAAATACCGTTTCTCGCCTTGCAGGATATAGCGTTGCAGCGCCCATAATAGGTAGTCTACGATACTTAATTCAGGGAAATCCCGGCTATATACGACAGTACTCTTATATGCTATTTTACCACCTTTGCCTTCCATTGCCAACACTTTTTCAAACGCCTGGGCGAACCGTTGGACCGTATTACTCTGCCGTTGACTAAGGAATAAATGATAGACTGTATCCTCTGTCAAGGGATGCAAGGCCAACAGCTTATGGATCAGATCGAAGTAGAATTCCGTGGGGTTCCCGTTGTGCTTACGGATGAAAAGTTCCGGGATTTTCCTGCCGATGACCGCATGGAATTGGAAGCCACCGAGTCTACGAAGAAATTCGACGGCCTTCAGATTAATATCCGAATGATCCCTACGAGCATGCAGAAACCAACCTGGCTGACGAACGGAGAAGATCGTGCTGAATAGGACGTCCCCAAGGATATAATTTTGAAAATCCACTACTGCCTTCCGCAGGCGTTCCCGGTCATCCGTGGAGACCATACCGAGGCAAATGATCGGCACAAAATCCGTTTCGGTCCACAAGGGGCGTTTCCGCTTGGCGTAAAATTGCGGATTGCCCGTTTCATCGATAAAAATGTATTGGTGCATGGCGCTGACTCTTATTAAAGCGTAGAGCAGCGCAACTCTTATTTGGAAGGGGACTTCCCAAAGATAGTCTATGGAACAATTCGGGAAAAATGAACTTTGGCGGTGGCCCACGCCATCGCCTCGCTAAAGAAAAAACCGTAACTTTAAATCATGCCAAAACTCCTCCTCCTCGCCTGCACCATCTTCCTGCTCCCGGCAACCCAAGCTCAAAAAGTCGCGAAGCTCAAGATCACCATCCTCTCCACCATGCTCGCCGACACGCACGGCGTCGGCGAATGGGGCTTCTCCGCCCTCGTGGAAACCGACAGCACCCGCATCCTCCTCGACGTCGGCGGCCGTCCCACCACCGTCCGCGATAACGCCGCCGAACTGAAACTGGATCTCGGCGGCATCCAACAGGTAATCCTGAGCCATAACCACTTTGACCATACCAGCGGGCTGACGGCCATCCGCCAACGCTTCCCCGACGGCAAGACACTTTCCACCGCCTATATCGGCGCCGGCTTCTTCCTGCGCGATACCGTCCCGGTGGGAATGAGGACGCCCGACTCCCTGGCCTATACCGCCTCGGGAGGAAGGTTCACGGTGGTCGAACGCTTCCTGAAGATCGCGCCGGGCATCTGGCTCACCGGACCCGTGCCCCGCAAGTACCCGGAGAAGAATTACCCACTCAACAGGCATATCCACACCGCCGCGGGCACACGTGAAGACAATGTATCGGAAGACATGAGCATGATCATCGAAACGCCCAAAGGACTGGTCCTGCTGACCGGCTGCGGCCACGCCGGCATCGTCAACATCATGGATTATGTCCAGCAGCAATTTCCCGGGCAGAAGATAACGGCGGTCATCGGCGGGATCCACCTGCTGGACACCCCGGACGAACAGGTCGCCTGGACAGCCGGCAAGCTCAAAGACGCCGGGATACAATATTTCATCGGCGCCCACTGCACCGGCATCAATGCGACGTATAAGATCCGCGAACTCACGGGACTGACCAAAACGACCTGCCTGGTCGGCGCCGTCGGCATGACGTTCGACCTGGACCACGGTATCACTACAGGCTGGCTGCGCTAAAGCAGCTGTGGAATACACCGGTCTGCGCAATTTTTTCCGCATTTTTACCCATTTCCCGCCGCTTTTCAAGCCTGAAAAAGCCATGGACCGCTATTTGCAATTCATACCTGTATAAAATTACCGTTATGGAAAAAAATGCAAACAATACCAGCAGCGCGGCCCTTCAGGTAAAGGGTAACTGGAACCAGATCAAGGGCAAGATCAAACAGCAATACGCCCATCTTACAGACGACGATCTACTCTATGAAGAAGGTAAAGAAGACGAGCTTTACGGCCGTATCCAGAAGAAGACCGGCAAGACCAAAGAAGAGGTCAAGTCGTGGATCGATAAACTGTGATAATAATTTGCAGTAAAAGGAAAGATGCATCTCTACGGAGGTGCATCTTTTTTTATAACGACTATGGTGACCACCGACGGCATGCAGACAGGCTCTTATTTACTCTTTTTAACCCTTTGTATATACAACAGCCAAAAGGGGCATGGTCAAAAATACCCGGTTATTAATTTTCAGATGATTATACATTCCAATAAACCAAATAAGCCATTTGTATATACAACATGCCGCATTTTGAAAAAAGTACCCCCACCGCCGCTACCCAAACATTCTATTTCTATGGTATCCGATATACGGTTAACTTGTCGGTTCAAGCGATCTCCCATGCCGAAAAAGCTAGTACCCGTCAAATACCAGATCAGCATCAGGGATATCCTTTGGAAGGATATTACGCCGGCCCACGTCATCCCCTTCATCACCTATAGCCAGCTCTCGTTCTGGAATATCCTCCTGCCGTCAAGTCCATTCGGCGATAATAACCGGATAAATTGTTGGTCGATGTGACGGTACGAAAAGGGTCGCGCTGGGACTGGCGGGCTACGCCCAAACGCAGCTGGAGTATTCACCCTGGAAGAAATTCAATGGCTGGTTCCTGCTGCCTTCCCATAGCCCCACTGTTTCTTCACCAGCCCATAGATCCTTTTCTCCTCCGCCTTCTCCGGTTTCGCGAGCGCCAGATAGCGCCGGAAATACCTGCGGGCCATCACCAGGTCATGCAGCTCCGATTCGGCTATCCGCCCACAGGTATACAGCACCAGTGGGTCCTTGAACAGATAGAATGCCGTATCATAATGCGCCAGCGATTGGCGGTACTCTTTTGTAGATTCATAGTTATCACCCAGGTCATCATAATACCACTCCGCCGTCTTGTTGATGGCCTTGCTCAGCGCCTTGCGCAGGAGCGAGTCACTATCCGCAAAATGGCGAAGCCTGGCCTGTGCCCGGGATTCGTAATAGTAGACCGCCTCCATGTCCAGCCCCAGCGCCACCATGCCCTCACAGACCCGGATGCAGTCGGGATACTGCTTGAGATCATAATAGGAAAGCGACAGCCATTCCAGCGCGTTGAGGGCCGGCTCGTTCAGCCGCAGCAGCCGCTCGCCGGGGATCAGGGCCTCGTCGTAACGCTTGCTGAAATAGGCGCCCTGAACCCGAAGCTTCAGCAGCGGGGTATTCAGTGAATCTTTCACCAGGCCCAGGTCCAGGATGCTATCCGCCTGAGGATAGGCCTTGCCTTCGATCAGCACGCCGGCGAGCGCCGCGACTGTCTTCATATCACCGGGAGCCAACGCATAGGCCCGGCCAAGATAGGCGAGGGCAGAGTCCGGGTTCTGTTTATGGCGCCACAGCTCCCCGGCAGTCCGCCACCACGCGGCCTTGGCAGGTTGAAGCTGCACGAGCCGCAGGGAATAATCCAGCGCTTCCCGGGATTCCTGGTTCTCCAGCAGCAGGACCAGGTAGTGCAATCCCGTGATGCTGTTGGAGTCCACCAGCAGCATCCGGCGATAGCAATCCACCGCCGCCGGCTCGTTGTCCTGCATATAATAAGCATAGCCCGCATAGGTGAGCACGGGCGTATTGTCGCTGTCAGCCTGCAACACAGGCGAGAGATAATTGATCGCTTCATCGAATTGCTGATCCTGAAAGAAGTCCATCACCTTGTCCTTGTCGACGCCACCCGCATAGCGTGCCGCATTACCCAGCTCCTTACTTTTTAGCGGGGAAGAATCTAGTTGTGCATGTACTGCGCAGCTAATAAAAGCAGTAAAAAATACGAGCAGGTATGTCTTTTGCATAGTTTGGTTTGACGTGTGATGCAAAGTTTAACGGTTTCCATATCGATTTCGAAAAAAAAAACGTTATCTTCGCGCACGTATTTACTAACTATTAAATTCAAACAAAATGGCAAAAGCAGCAAAGAAAGCCGCCCCTAAAAAGGCCGCTAAGAAAGTCGCAAAGAAAGCGGTAAAGAAGGCAGCTCCTAAGAAAGCAGCAAAAAAGAAAGTAGCTAAGAAGAAATAGCCCAAAAAACCTCCCAGTAAAATGGGAGGTTTTTTTTTACCTTACCAGCACCACCGTCCCCTGCTTCACGAAGGTTCCCCCCGTAGGACAAGTCATCTGAACAAAGTATACATACACTCCCGCCGGCGCCGGCTGTCCATGCGCCGATCCATCCCATTGCGCATCCGTATCCGCCGTATACACATTCTTCGCTTCGAAGACCTGTGACCCCCACCGATCGAACACCGCCACATGGTCCACTTCGCCGATACCCAGGATCGTAAAGCGATCGTTATGCCCATCCCCATTGGGTGTAAACGCCTCGGGGATCCGGACCTTAGACTGTTCGCAGATCAGCTTCACCACGACCGTATCGCTCGCCGTACAGCCCACGCCATTGGTGACCTTCGCGATATAGGTCTCCGGTTTCTTAGGCGTACTCACCGGCTGCGCGCAGTCCGTACAGCTCAGGTAATCCGGCGGCGTCCACAGCCAGGTGACGACATCGTCGCTGCCCGTCGCCAGCAAGACCACCGGGGTTCCTGCCAGCACTTCTACGTCGGGTCCGGCATCGACAGTTGGCACCGGCAGCACTGTGACGGGGATCGTCGCCGTATCGCTGAAGCAGCCATTGCCATCGCTGCCCACTACTGTATAAGCTATCGAAGCGCCTGGCCGCGCGAGTACGCCGCCCGAGGACACCGAGCTCAGCCCACCCGTATTCCCTATCCAATTATAAACATCCGTTCCGGTGGCATTAAGCTTCACCGCGTCACCATCACAAACACTCGTGCTATCCGGCACCACCGCCAGCGTCTCCCGCTGTTGCACGAACACCTGCGTCGTGCCGGAGCCGGGGCAGCCATTGGCGTCCACAACCGAAACATAATAGACAGTCGTCACCAGAGGCGAAGCCACCGGCGATGCCGTCAAAGGTTGATCCAAACCGGTAACCGGGCTCCAGGAATAGCTGCTGCCTCCACTGGCATTCAAGCTCACCGAACTGCCCAGGCAGGCCACCGGTGCGGCAGGGCTGACACTCACCACGGGTGGCGGGTTCACCACGATATTCACCCCATCCGAAGCCGCGGCGGCGCAGCCTACGGTATCGACGACTACCAGCTGGACATTGTAGCTGCCCGGCGAAGCATACGTATGATTGACGTTTGAATCCAGGCCACTTCCCACGTCCCCATCGCCATAGTCAAAGAGAAAGCTCAACGCCCCTTTAGCCTTGGCCTGCAGCTGCGCCGGTTGTCCGGGACATAAGGACACGGCCGTTGCCGCCAGCGAAGCGCTTGGCTGCCGCACGATCACGGAGTCGAGATACTGCGCGAGCAACCCGCCCGCGCCATAGGTCGACAGCGTCACGAGATAGCTCCCCGGCTGTTGGTATACATGGCTCGGGTAGTTGACATTGCCCGCCGTGGTGCCGTCGCCAAAATCCCAGGATACGCTGCTATATCCTGCCGATGTGTTCACGAACTGCGCCAGCACCGGCGGACACTTTCCGCTGGTGACATAGCTCGCCGTCGTCTGAAAATGGCTATTGAAGTTTTGCACCACGATGGTGGTCTTTGCTGAACTTGTGCAGCCGCCGACATCGCTGGCCGTCAGCGTCACGGTATAGGTGCCGGGAAGGGAATATAAATGGGAGGGGCTCGCCAGGTTCGACGACCCGCTTCCATCTCCGAAATCCCAGGTATAGGTGACAGAAGTCGTCCCATAAATATTGCTGTTGTTGTACAAATACAGCGTATTGCCCAGCAGCACTGTCGTCCCGTTGGTACTGAAAGCCGCCGCCGGCCCGTTGACGTTCACGAAGCCCGTACCCACGGGGCTCGTCGTCGCACAGTACATATCCGAGACGGTGAGCTGGATGTTATAGGGGCCGGGGGCGCTATACGCATGACTAATGGTCGAACCTAAGCCGGTCCACGGCGTATACTGGCCGTCGCCGAAGTTCCATAGGCCGGAGACGATGCTATTACCGGTTCCCGTTGTGGATGCATCTTTCAGGACCACCGCCTGCTGGTAGCATTGGTTGGCGCTCACGACAGTAAAGGCCGGCGTGTTCCCGGTGCGAACGGTCAGCGGTATGGTATTGCTCTGGTCGATGCAGCCAAAACCAAAGGAGGTCGTCACCACATAGAGCCCGCTCTTCCCGGGCTGGAAGCCGCTGAGGGTCCAGCCGAAGGCGCCGTTAGCATAGGGGTTCAACGCATTGGTGAATACCACCGAACCGGTGAAAGGGGTGCCGTCGCCGTAGTAGAATGCCGGCGTATAGTCGTAGTAGTATCCGCTTCCCACCAGCCAGGGGTTGCGGGCGATAGCCAGCTGTACGTCGACGCTCCCGCTGGCGCATACCGCGTCGGTAGGAGCAGACAGCACGGGATCCTGTTTCAGCAGCACATGAACGATGTCCGAGAACTCGGTGGTACAGGTCCCATCCGTCGCATTGACATCTATGTAGTAGGTTCCGCTCTGCGCATAGCTGTGCTGCACCGGGTCGACAGTCCCGTCGCTGATGAGCGTCTGCCCGTCGCCGAAGCTCCAGGTCACCTTACTCGTAGGCATCCCCGAATATTCGAAGCTCACGATATTGGGATTGGCGCAGTTGGTGCTATGGTTGTCATAGCTCCCCGGCTCGGGGAGTACGGTGATATAGGACGTCTTGGTCACCGTGGTCGTGCAGCCACCTAAGTTGTTAGCCGTCAGCGTCACGGTATAGACGCCGGAGCCAGTGTATTCATGATAAGGGTAGGACCAGTCTGTCCCGTCCCCGAAATTCCAGTTCACATTGGTCGATCCGGAAGCCGTAAGGCTCGGGCTCTGGAACTGCACCGTCGAGCCCACGCATACCGAAGTCGTGGTCGTTGTAAAATCCAGTGGAAATGGTGGGCTGATCACTGTCGAAAGGCCGCCGACCTGCCCGCTGCAGCCGTTGGCGTCGACATAGTGCAGCGTGATGCTGTACTCTCCTGGTGCGCTCCAGGTATGGGTAGGGCCCGCCGCCGTGCTGGTCGTCCCGTCGCCGAAGTCCCAGGAGAACGATTGCAGCGTTCCGCTATAGCTATACGCATAGGTCTTGGTAATGGGCAGGTCACAGGTACCCAGGGGCGCGGGGTTCGGCTCGTAGATCACAGGAGAGTTGTGGATCACCTCCAATGGCCCGGTGATAAGGGTGGTACAGCCGGCGGAGCTCGTCAGCTGGAGGGCCGCGGTATAGGCGGCATTGTACTGGAACCCCGTTTGGCTGATCGAATTCCCGCTATTGCTGATGAAATTCGTGGGGCTCGCATAGCTGTCGTAGTCCAGGTCCCAGGCGCGGGTGAACCCGCCCGTGCTGACGTCAGTGAAGGTGGCGCTGAAGCTGCCGCAGGTATTGGTCGTCGCGATGGTAAACGGTGTATAGT
>JAMFRX010000147.1 GCA_026224995.1 Puia dinghuensis | reverse complement strand
GATGGATCAGCCGCCGGGTTAAAGATGGCACTAAGCTGTAAGCATACACCGTACGCATGTTGACGGCAATGGAATGAGGTTTGGAGACGGTGGCTTTTATTTTGTCAGGGCTTATTTCGTCGACTAGTAAAATATAGGTTCCCTGGAACAACATGGATGAAGTTTGGCGGCAAATTACAGAAAAGGGGCAGAACCGGACAGTAATTTGTATTGAAAGCGTACAGCAAGCCGGAGGTAAAACCTGTATAATTTTTTGATATTCAATATTTAAGCAAATTGGCATTGTTATCGTCCCCACTATTAACATTATGAACTATATCCAAACTTCGCTTCGCACGCTCAAGAAGAGCAAAGCCTATAGTTTCCTCAATATTTTCGGGCTCGCCATCGGACTGGCCTGTGCCGGCCTGATCTTCCTCTGGGTGGAAGATGAGCTGAGCTTCGACAGCGGAAACCTCAAAAAAGACCAGGTTTATATCGTGGACGTCAACGAGGCACAGGATGCGGGGGTTCTCACCCACAGCAGCACGCCGGGACCCCTCGCCGAGATGATGAAGTCGATGCTGCCGGGCGTGGTGAACGCCTCCAGGGCAACGGACAACACTTCTCTCCAGTTCCGCATCGGCGAGAAAATGGTGAATGCTGACGGCAAGTACACCGACCGTAGCTTTTTCGAGCTGTTCACCCTACCCTTTGTACAGGGCAACGCCAAAAGCGCCTTTGCCCAGCTTTATTCCATCGTGCTCACGGAGTCGACGGCCCATAAGTTCTTTGGTGACGACAAGAACGTCTTGGGAAAGTCGGTGCTGCTTAAGAACCAGGCCTATGTAGTCACAGGTGTACTAAAGGACCTGCCCGAGAATTCGACCCTGCAATTCGAATGGCTGGCGCCCTTCGAAGTGTTCAGCCAGGAAAACCCCTATACCAAAAGGTGGGGTAACTTCTGCCTCAACACCTATGTGGAGATGAAGCCAGGCGCGAATATCGCGGCTTTGAACCAACAGCTGGCGGTTCCCAAATACGATTTCACGACCCAGAAGGTTGAGGCCGACGTGTCTTCGGATCATATTTTCTTATTCGGCATGAAAGACTGGCGGCTTCGCAACCAGTTTGAGAACGGCAAGCCCACGGGCGGTGGAAGGATACAGTATATCCGGCTCTTTAGCATGATCGCATGGATCGTACTGTTCATCGCCTGTGTGAATTTCATGAACCTCGCCACCGCCCGCAGCGAGAAGCGCTCCCGCGAAGTAGGAGTACGCAAGGTGCTGGGCGCCGGAAGGAACAGCCTTATCCGGCAATTCATGGGTGAGGCGATGTTCATGTCCTTGCTGGCGACGATCACCGCGGTGGTGCTCATGTCGCTGGTACTCCCCGCCTTCAATTCTTTAGTAGGAAAGGATTTACATCTCGGCTTGCTCAAGCCCCTGCATCTTACGGCGCTGGCAGCGCTGACGCTGGTATGTGGACTGGTCTCCGGCAGCTATCCATCACTGTATCTCTCGTCTTTCAACCCGGTATTCGTCCTCAAGGGGTTAAAAATAAAAACGGGCGGTGCGGCCCTGATCCGGAAAGGACTCGTCGTCTTACAGTTCACCGTTTCCATCGTGCTGATCATCGGCACGCTCGTCATCTACCTGCAGGTCCAGCACGTCAAGAACAGGGCCCTGGGCTTCGACAAGGATAAGCTGGTCCAGATGAACCTGGAGGGCGAGATGTTACAGCGATTCCCGGCGATCAGACAGGAGCTCCTGAATACCGGGGCTATCGGCAATGTGGCGCTGGCTGACCATCCTACGCTTGCTGGCGGCAACAATACGTCCGCTATCGTCTGGCCCGGCAAGCAGCCCGACAGCAAATATGTGATCTCGCAGCGCCTCGTCAGCCCGGAATTCATCTCTACGCTGGGCATGCACATGGTAGAAGGGCGGGATTTCAAATCCACTGATATCGTCGACCCTTCCACGCTCGGCAAGGATTCCACACAGATACTTCACGTGGTGATCACCACCACGATGCGGCGGCTTCTGGGCCAGGGCAGCGCCCTGGGAAAGCCTATGCAGTACAACAGCAATTTCGGCGTCCTCCAAATGGTCGTGGAAGGCGTAGTAGACGATTATGTCTACGGTGATATGTACGGCCAGCCGGCGCCGGTAGTCTTCTACTGTATACCCAAAGCGACCAGCATCATGTATATACGCATGAAACCCCAGGCGGATCCGGAACAGGCTTTGGCAAAAATGGAAAAAGCCTTCAAGAAGACCAATCCGGGCTATCCCTTCGAATATACGTTCGTCGACGACCAGTTCAACGCGCTGTTCTTAAGCGAAACGCTGATCTCCAAGCTGTCCCGGGTTTTCGCCTTCCTGGCCATTTTTATCTCCTGTGTGGGCCTCTTCGGCCTGGCCGCCTATACGGCGGAGAGCAGGATAAAAGAGATCGGCATCCGCAAGGTCTTAGGCGCCTCGGTGAGGGGGATTACGTTTATGCTGTCCAAAGACTTTCTGACGCTGACGGTAGTCAGCTGCATCGCCGCGTTTCCAATCGCGGGCTGGGTCATGTACAGCTGGCTGCAGGGATATACCTACCGCATTGGGCTGGCCTGGTGGATATTCGCCGTCGCCGGGGGGTTAGCAGTGCTGATCGCGTTGGCGACGGTGAGCTTTCAGGCGACCCGGGCGGCTTTGGCTAATCCAATCAAAAGCCTGAAGGCGGAATAGGCGGCGACCCAAGACAAAAAGGCCGCCCCAGGATTGGGGCGGCCAGTTTACAGGAATTGGAATTTAGAACTTATTTCTTAAAATCATTGATACCATAGTAGTAGACTTCCTTGCTGTCGGGATATACACCCTGGATCTGGAAGTTGCTGCCTTGCTTGCTGAGCACGTCCTTGAGGTCCGCGAGACTGTTGACCCGGGTGTCACCGATCTTGGTGATGATAAAGCCCGGATGCATGTTCGTCTGGCTGCTGAGCACACCCTCATGGATCTTGTTCACGATAACCCCACCGTCGATCCCGAGCTTTGCCGCGTCATCCTTGCTAAGGTCGGAGAAGCTGGCGCCCAGCGATTCTACCGCTGCGGAAGCCACGCTGCCGAAGGTCCCCAGCTTACCCTGCAATACGGCGTCTGCATTCTGCTGAGCGCCGCTGCGGACATAGGTGATCTTCACATGGTCGCCGGGTTTCTGCCGGGCGATCAATTCGGCGAGGCGGGCATCGGAGGTGACAGCCTGGTCGTTGATATCCACGATGACATCGCCCTTCTTTATCCCTGCTTCACCCGCAGCTCCCTTGGGGTCTACATCCATGATGAAGACGCCGTCTACATCATTATCGATCCCCAGCTCTTTCTTCTTCGCATCTTCCAGCCCTTCCGGCGCCATGCTGATGCCGAGATAGCCACGTTGTACCGAACCATATTTCATGATGTCACCGATGACCTTCTTCATGAGGTTGGAAGGAACGGCATAGGCATAGCCGGCGAAGGAGCCGGTAGGCGAGGCGATGGCGGAGTTGATCGCGATCAGCTCACCGTTGGTATTGACCAAAGCGCCCCCGCTGCTGCCGGGATTGACGGCGGCATCCGTTTGAATAAAGGATTCCACCGGCGCGCTGGCCTGGGTATTGATGCCGATATTCCGCGACTTCGCGCTTACGATACCCTGGGTGACGGTAACGTCAAGGTTAAGGGGATAGCCGATGGCCAGCACCCATTGCCCCAGCTTCACCTCGTCGGAGTTGCCGACGGTCATGACGGGAAGGTCTTTCGCGTCGATCTTGATCAGCGCCATGTCCGTATTGGGATCAGTGCCGATGACCTTGGCCGTATAGTTCTTCCGGTTGTTGAGCGTTACGGTGATGGCGGTAGCGTTATTGACCACGTGGTTGTTGGTGACGATATAGCCGTCAGCGCTGATGATCACGCCGGAGCCGGAAGCTTTTTGGTCAGGTTCTGCCATCCCTCTGCCCTGGCCATTGCCAAAGAAATGTTTGAACATCTCGCCCATGGGATCCTGCTGATCATCGCCTGGCCCGTCCTGATCCGCTACCTGCCTGGCCTTCATCGACACTTTAATGTGTACAACGGAAGGTACGGCGGCCGAAGCGGCCTTCTCAAAGTCTATGGGTTGAACGGCCGGGGCAGTACCGGTGTATGCAGTTTTAATGACCGCGGCCTGGGGTGCATCCAACACGCTGTTGTACGCTTTTTTCCCGGTCGCGAATAACAAATAGCTTCCGATGACCGCAACCGCACCCAGAAGTATTACCTTACTTTTCATTTTCATGGTTTATTGTTTTTTTAAAAAGAGTGATGTGTATTATAAAATTAACGATCAACGAAATCTTTCGTTTATTAAGTTGTGTTAATTAAAATTTAAAGCAATGCTGCACGAGGCCAGTCGTTAAAAGTCTGCTAAATCTGGACTATCCCATTATTTGAAACTGGACGCATCCCTACATCTTGCGAGCGTTATTTTTATAGGATGAACATCAGCTATAACTTCGATCTCATCCCCGACCCCGAAGCAGTGATGACCCTATATGCCGATTCCGGCCTCAACCGGCCCAGGGATAGGGACAGGATCGCTCGCATGTATTCCAGCTCCAACCTGATCGTCACTGCCTGGGACCAGCGTGTCCTGGTCGGCGTGTCGCGGTCGGTAACCGACTTCTGCTATTGTTGTTATCTCTCCGACCTGGCCGTGCTCAAGGCCTATCAGCATTTCGGGATCGGCAAGGAGCTCATCCGGCTGACCAAGGAGAGGATCGGCGACGAGACCATGCTCCTGCTGCTGTCTGCGCCGGCGGCTATGGAATATTATCCTAAAGTAGGGATGGAGGTGGTGGACAATGGGTTTATTATTAAGCGGAAGAAATAGGAGCCTAATCAGGCTTAGGTGGTGGCACACTAAACACCCTGATCTCCACCCGCATATTCTCATCCATCTGCTCCCTCGTAGTAGGATGCGAGATCAGCGGACTGGCGTTGCCCCTGCCTACATATCGCAGGTGCGTGGAATCCAGGCCTTGCTGGACCAGATAATCGTAAATGTATTTTGCCCGTTTCACAGAGAGGACATAGAGTGGATCTTTTGGCGACAGCAGGGCGCCCGGGGAATTGCAAAAGCCATTGATCTCCAGGTAGCGGTCGCTCAGCGATCGGAGATAGGGGACGGTCTTGGGAAGCTCGAGTTTGGCGGCGTCCGTGAGCACGGGGGTATTGGCGACGAAGTTGATGTTCTGCAGTGCAAAAACGGTGTCAGGATCCCCTGGGGAGCGGACGGGTGCTGCCGGGGTATCTATGCGGGCGACCACTGGGGTGTCTTTCAGGTGATAATAGACGACCAGTAGGGCCCGGCGGCTGAGGCTGTCGTCGCCGGGGAGGGGGTCGGTTTCGCCGCGGGCTTCGTAATACCCATCGCGCCGTTCCTGTGGAAGCCAGTTGACAACGTAGCCGGCAACTGCGTTGGCCCTGCGGAAGGATAGCT
>JAMFRX010000146.1 GCA_026224995.1 Puia dinghuensis | reverse complement strand
CGCCTACCAGGCCTGCGCAGAGGTCGGAGATGATATCCCCCTGCAGGTTCGTGAGGACCACTACATCGAACTCCTGCGGCCGCACGACCAGCTTCATGGCCAGATCATCCACGATGATATCGTCCGACTTTAGCTCCGGGTATTCTTTGGCCACTTCCTGAAAACATTCGAGGAAAAGCCCGTCCGTAAGCTTCATGATATTCGCCTTATGGCCGCAGGTGATCCGCCGGGCGCCTTTTTTCTTGGCCATCTCGAAAGCATATTTGATGACCTGCAGGCTTCCGGGCCGGGTGATGAACCGGCGGCTTAGGGCTACGTCCTGTGTCAGCATATGTTCGATGCCGCCATACGTGTCTTCGATGTTCTCGCGTACGATGGTGATGTCGATGGGGATGCCGGCCCGGGAGAATACCGTATCCACCCCATGCAGGGTCTGGAAGACACGTTTATTCGCATACGTGTTCCAGGTCTTGCGGGCCGTGACGTTCACGCTCTTGACGCCCTTGCCTTTTGGCGTCTCCATAGGCCCTTTGAACAAAAGGCCAAGCTCCTCTATCGTCAGCTTTGCCTCCGGCGTCATGCCATTGGAAAACCCTTTGTCGAATACCCACTTGCCCATATCCACCAGCGTATATTCCAACGGCACCCTGGCCGCATTGAAAATGCTTAGAACGGCGTCCATGATCTCCGGCCCTATTCCATCTCCTTTTGCTACTGCGATCTTCATATAGTGATTTTTTTATTCCTATCAATTTCCCTTGACGCGGGCACAAAATTAGGGGAGATTTTTCGGCAAAGGGTGTCCTATTTTTATTAACTTTAGAAAAACTATGGTTAATGGCTAACAAGATCTCAGAAGGAATGGAGGTGAGTGTGGAGACCTTTTACCAGCCGGATTATTCCAACCCAATATCGGGGGAATATATGTTTGCCTACAGGATAACCATAGAGAATCACAATAGCTTTTCCGTCAAGCTCCAACGCCGCCATTGGCATATCTTCGACAGCAACGGCAGCTACCGCGAGGTAGAAGGCGAAGGCGTAGTCGGCGTTCAGCCTATCCTTCAGCCCGGCGAACGCTATCAATACGTGAGCGGGTGCAATCTGCGAACCGAGATGGGTAAGATGTACGGTTCCTATACTATGGAGAACCTCAACAATAAGAAGACCTTCGAAGTGAATATCCCCGTATTCGAGATGATCGTGCCGTTTAAAATGAGCTAAAGCCCGTTTAACATTTCAATAGGCAACGGTGGATCCCTTTTTGTTGTCCTATACGGTACAACTGCCTTCCATGAAAAAATTCTCCGGTTTTCTCCTTTTCATACTGGCCGTGGCTTTGGCTCCTGGCTGTCAGAAGAGTGTCCCCTACTCCGAATACAGTGCGCATTTGAGCAAGGCCGCCACTGAATCTGACGGTCCCCCTGTAGACGAATTGATCCTGGACAGTACCGGCGAGGTCGTGGTGCCCATCAACAAAACCGCTAACTGGCCGCAGGCGAACCGGGTTGCTGTATCAGTAAGGTTTGCCGATACCGGGAAAGAGATCCCGCTGATCGTTGGCGGAAAGACCGTGTATTTCCGGGAGGTTTATCTGGTTTCGCTACGGGGTTTATAGATCCATTTTCTGTTTTGAAACGCCCGCCCGGTATAAGGCGTAGCCCATCATGGCAAAAAAGGCGAAGCCCAGCAGGAAATAGCCTGTCTCGCCCAGTCCCGTGGTCAGCATTTTTTCCAGGCTTAGTCGATCCATTAACCCAACCAGCGTATCGGATCGCTTGAGGAAGGCGAAGATCACGCCCATGAGCGAGCCGCCGGCCACCAGGCCGGTAGCGAATAGATTCCCTTTCTCGAGGTCTTCCCCTTCTTCCCGGAATGCCTCTCCCCGCCGCTTTTTGACCCTGTCCACCAGCCCGCGGATGACTCCGCCCAGGTAGATCGGCAGCGTCGTGGATATCGGCAGATAGACGCCGATGGCAAAGCTTAGCGAGCGGATGCCGCAAAGCTCCATCACCAGGGCGAGGCCCGCGCCTACGAGCACAAAATTCCAGTCGAGGTTCTTCGAGAGAATGCCTTTTATCAGCGTAGCCATCAGTGTGGCCTGCGGGGCGTTATAGGTCGTGCCGATGAGGTGATGGATGCCGTGCTGCAGCTGGTCGGGGCTTGGCGTATCCAGTATCTTGATCGTGAAGCCGACGGCGATAGCGGAGACGATGACCCCGATGAACAGCGCCAGCTGCTGGAGGCGTGGGGTAGCTCCTACCAGGTACCCTGTCTTCAGGTCCTGTGAGGTGCCGCCGGCGTTGGAAGCCGCGATGCAGACCATTCCGCCTACCACCAGCGCCATGGGCTCATAGAGCTTCCCGCCCCAGCCCACCGCCAGGAATACCAGGCAGGTGCCCATGACGGTCGCGATGGTCATGCCGGACACGGGGCTGTTCGAAGAGCCGATGATGCCAACGATGCGGGATGCCACCGTGACGAAGAAGGCGCCGAAGATCAGGATCAGCAGCCCGATGAGCAGGCGGTTGAAAAAAGAGTCGCCGGGGATGATGCTCATGCAGCCGATGAGGAGCACCAGGCCCAGGCTGCCGAAAAGGACGACTTTTAGCGAGAGGTCCCGCTCCGTCCTGATCCGGCTTTCCTTGCCCGCCGATTTGACGGAGCCGATGCTTTCCTTGAAGGAGGCGATGATGGTGGGGATGGTCTTAATGAGCGTGATCAGCCCGCCCATGGCCACGGCGCCCGCGCCGATAAGGCGGACATAGGACCGGTAGATTGCCGTAGCCGGGTCGGCGAAGGTCTTGGTTATCGGGTCCCAGCCACCCTGGCCGCCGGCGGTCAGGACGTCTTTCAGGTAGCCCAATTTTACCTGCTGGTGTGCGATGACAAGGGGATCGATCAGCGAGGCCAGCAGGGGCTGCAGGACGAACCAGCTCAGGACGCTGCCTGCGAAGAGCACCCCCGCGATCTTGGGCCCGATGATATAGCCTACGCCCATATATTCCGGGGTGATATCGGCCGAAAGCTGGGCGGAAGGGAAGATCTTATTGAGGGTCTTGCTTTTTACGGTATCGAATAAGGGGGTCTCTGCGACGAAGCGGAAAAGCCTCTGGCCCAGGGCGTATATGAAGGCGAAACCCAGTCCCTGGAAGGCCGCCCTGGCAAAGTCGCCGCCTTTCTCCCCCGCCTTCAGGACGGACGCGCAGGCCGTGCCTTCCGGATAGGGCAGGGTCTCATGTTCTTTGACGATGAGCGACCGCCGCAGGGGGATCATCAGCAGGGTGCCGAGCATGCCACCGAAGATGGCCAGGATGAAAATGACGGCATAGTTGAAATAGCTGCCTGCTTCGGCGGTAGAAAGGAAGAGGAAGCCGGGGAGGGTGAACACTACTCCTGCCGCGATGCTTTCGCTGGCGCTGCCCGTCGTCTGGATGATATTGTTCTCCAGGATGGTGGTGCCGAAGAGCCTTCGTCCGATGGTGATGGCGACTACGGCGATCGGGATGGAGGCGGAGACGGTAAGTCCCGCCTTGAGGGCCAGGTATACGGTTGAGGCGCCGAAGAGGACGCCGAAGATGCAGCCCATCAGCACGGCCTTAAAGGTAAATTCCTTCATGGCCGTTTCCGGGCTGACGAAAGGCTTGAATAGCTTATCAGTCATGATTCCCCTGTTTTTTCGCGAACGATGCGGTTTAGTGAGCCTATGCGACTGAAGATCAGGGCAGAGCCGATCACCCCGGCGATAAACCAGATTATGAAGTAGACGCGCTTGTCCGGGAACTTGTCCCAGGAGCTCCCCATCAGGCCGGCAAACTTACTGCCTAGTGACATGGTCAGGAACCAGCCTCCCATCAACAGGGAGGTCAGCCGGGCGGGCGCTAGTTTGGAAACGAGCGACAGGCCCATAGGGCTCAGGAACACTTCCGCGGCAGTGATGACGAAATAGGTGCCCCAGAGCCAGCCGGGCGATACCTTATAAAGGTAGATGGAAGAGACGGACATGACGGCGAAGAACATTACCAGGGAAGAGAGCCCCGAGAGGAAAAGCGCAATGCCGAATTTGGAAGGCGTGGTAGGTTCTTTTCCCCTTTTTCGCAGCCAGCTGAACAGCGCTACCAGCAATGGCGTCAGGGTCACGATAAAAAACGGTCCAATGGATTCAAAAAGTTCGGTATTAGCCAGCTTCAGGTCTTTGCCGGGAGGCGGGCGGCTTTCGACCGGTAAATTGTGAAAATAGGGATCGGGCCCGGCGATTTGAATGGCATGGCCGCTATCGTCCCGTACTGGTACCATATGGGCGTCGACGGAATCTACCTGTCTGGGCTTGTTATTTACTTTTTGCAGGAAACCCAGCCAGTCCGCGCCTTTCTGGACCCAGGGGGTACTGACCGTCCTGTCCGTATGCACCTCCGTCCAAACGGTATAGCCGATGAAATTCTGGTAGAACAGGGACCAGAAGATCACGGAGATGGCAAAGATAAAGAGCAAGGCGCCGATACCCTTTTTGTCTTCGCCGCGCGCCCGCACCCAGAGAGAGATAAAAAAGCCAATAATCGGTACGCAGGCGAAGATAAAGGCGTCGCTGGAAGGCGTGCCCATG
>JAMFRX010000145.1 GCA_026224995.1 Puia dinghuensis | reverse complement strand
GGGACGATTAGCCTTATTTTATAACGACCGGCATTGATCATGGTGCCGGTGGTAGTGTTGATGTAGTTCCATTTCGTCGGCAGCGTGGTGTAGAGTGCAACACGCTCCGTTCTGATAAGCGTGCCGTCTTCCATCCGTGTCTCCAGCGTACCGGCGCCCGCTGCGACAGGAAGCCACCGGTATTTCACCTGCAGGGAATAGGTATCCCCCACCCCGACGTCCATGGTCCATTCCGTAGTGTCGCCGCTAACCCGGGCGGTGGTAGTCTTATAGGTTGCTACGGGTTTCGAGTCATAGGCCGGTTCCAGGGTTGTCGCGGGGGTCACGCGAACGGCTGTTCCGGGTGCGACTGTGACTGAGGCTCCGGCGGGGTAACGGAGATGGGTATCGCCGCTGTACACGTCGGCCGCGGCGTTCACGTGGAAGCGGGCCGTATCCCTGGATGCCGGGATATAGACCGTATCAAGGTAATAGCGGACATCCGCCCGTGGCCCGATCCCAGTTTCATTGCCGACGATCTCCGGTGAGGGTGGAGCCGGCTTCAATGCTGCATTGGTGCTTGCGACAGCGAGGGCCGAAATGATCGCCTGTCCTGCCGCGACGCGGGGAAAAGAGACGACAAGACGGCCACCGCTGATGTGAACCTTCACAATTTTTTTGATCGCCCGGGCCCTCCCGGCCTCCTTCCAGATATCCAGGTCCTTCAATACGGTATTCCCGTTGACGGCCACGTCGAAACGACGCCAGCCCGTACAGTCCATCCCCCCACCCGTTCCAAGCCAGGGTTCCGCAAAATACAATTCCAGCCGGTAATCCCCATCCTGTACCGGGAAGGTATAAGCGAGCTTTTCCAGTCCATAGCGGAAATCCTGGAACAGCGGCCAGTCGGCGGTGCCCGCAATGGGATCGGCTGTATAGCGCTGGCTGGCGAAGAAAGCGGGGAGGCCGGGGTAGTCATCGGTCCAGGAGCGGGAGCCCCAGGTGTCGCCGCCGGTATAGTGATGATCCGCCAGCCACTGGTTGCCCTGATGGTCGGTGTAGTCAGGACCACCGCAGTTGACGCGGTATAGGTAGCGATAGCCTGGCGCGGGGTCTAAAATGGCCGTCCCGGTGACAAGCTTGCTGAAACCCGGCGACCGCGGCAGGTTGTCCAGTACAATAGTATCCCGCGCGACAGCCTTCCCCTTCTCGAAACCCACGGCATACAACACATTGTAACGGACGTCGACACTATCCCACTGAAAGTGGGTTCCGACACCCCCGCGCCTGCGTTTGCCGAGGGAGTGGTCGTCGATGTCATTAAAGAGCTCCACCTCTTCGCAGTTGGAATACACCATGATGCCAGATTTTATACCAGGCGAGGACCAGCGATCTGGCCAGGTATGGGAAACGATGTATACCATCGGGCTCTTGTCGGGGGAGGTGAAGTTGCTTCGGTAGAGGTAGTAGGGGTCGAGCGGCTCTTCCCAGGACGTCAGCAGACCTTTGTAATTGACGGGACCGATGCGGTCTATTTCCCTGAGGCCTTCACCGGACTGGACGCGGCCGGGATTGTCATGGGAAGAATATAGCCAGGCAAAGTGACCTGCGACCTCGTTCTTGGCGCTGTCGGCGAGCCGGATCTTTTGTTCCATGAGGGCATCCATTCGATCTTCGGAGAAGGGAACAGGTCCATGGGAATCGGTGGCCGATGGCTGCGGGCTGGCTTCGCCATGAAAATCGTCGGTGCGCCAGGCGCCATATTCGCCCACGAGGATCTGACGGCGCAGGTCTGCGGCATAGGCAGCAGGATCGCCGCCATAGGTGCCGGTCCAGTTTTGGGGCACGTCCCAGTCGGTGCCCGAACCGCCATTGCACGTTGTGATGAGCCGCTGAGAAGAAGCGGTAGGGTCAAGGGAACGTATCAGGTCGACGCATTCCCGGGCAAAGTCTTCGGGTAGCTTGCTTTCGTTCTGCAGTCCCCAAAGGATGACCGAAGGGCTGTTCCGCCGCTCTTTTACCCATTCGATGAGCGCAGTTTTGAAGTTTTTGCGGAAGGCAGGAGAGTCGTACCAGATATGCGCAGAAAGCTGTGGCCACCAGAGGATGCCAAGGCTATCCCAGTAGTGTTGATATAAGAGATTATGCGGCTGGTGGGCGTCCCGGAAGGCATTGAAGCCTGCTGCTCTGATCTGCGCTACCCTGGCTTTTATCTCTGCGCTGGTAAAAGCATGACTATTGCCGATACGATGTTCATATTCCGCAATGCCGTTGATGAAGACCGGCAGCCCATTGAGCAGAAAGGGATGCGGGCCGGGCCTATGGGGATCGGTCCAGTGGATGCGGCGGATGCCGTAAGATGTTCTTACCTGATCGATAGCAAGGCCTTTTTGAGCATAGGTGGAGACCAGCGTATAAAGATAGGGCGACTTATCTGACCAGAGCTGCGGGTGAGCAATATCGGAAAACTGCTGCCGGACAGTTATCGTCTGGCCGGCGGTCAGGCTTTGCGCCGTTCGGGCAGTGGCCAATACGGTTCCGTCGGCATCGAGCAGCTGCTGTGTCAGGAGGCCTTCTACAGGGTGGTCGCCGTAGTTCTTTAGTTCCGTTTCAAGGTAGAGCGTAGCCGACCTTGAAGAGACCGTCGTATCGTTCCAGATATGGACACCAAAAGGTTCGATGCGGGCAGCATGGGTGACGACAAGATGAACAGGGCGGAAGATGCCCAGGGGTTGGGAACCTTCGGAGAAACCGCGATCGTCGGAGCAGCCGCCACAGACCCAGGGTAGATCGTGGATAAAAGCGGGATGGTCGGCACGGACGTCGATGGTATCCCTCCCCTTTCCCGGCTTAAGGGCATCGGTGATGTCGAGTGTAAACGAAGTGCGGCCACCGGCATGGGAGCCGACCAATTGGTCATTCACCCATATGGTGGCATAGGAGCCGACGCCTTCGAACCAGAGAAAATAGTGCCGCCCCGGCGATTTGGTTATGGAGAAGATCTTCTTATATAGCGCATATCCGTGCAGGTTACCATGCCGCAAGCGGCGGAAGCCGGCATAGTCATCCCAGTTGTGGGGGATGTCTACGGAGCGCCAGCCCTGGCCGTCGAGGGCGGAGCGCCAGCCTTCGTCAAGAAGGATATCCTGCCGTGGCTGCGAAGTCGCGGTAAGATAAGCCAGTAAGCCTATAGCAGGAAGCAGCCAGCGCATCATCGGATAGGTTTTAGTTCGCCGTCGAGATGAATTTGCTGGCCCGCATGGGTGGAAAGGCTTATCGTGTGTGTCTTATAGCGTAGGGTGCAGGGACCGTCGGCATTCGACACGAGGCTTGCCCTTTCCAGCTGGCCATGGTCCCAGGCCAGGTCCAGCACGTAGCCGCCACGGGCGCAGAGGCCTCTGACGCTGCCTTTCGGAAGGGCTGTGGGGAGAGCAGGCAGGATATCGATGATGCTATCCTGACTTTGGAGGAGCAGCTCCGCGATGCCGGCGGCGCCGCCGAAATTGCCGTCGATCTGAAAGGGCGGATGGGCGTCGAATAGATTGGGATAAACGCCGCCGCGTTCGCCGCCTTGCACACCGGCCGCGGAAGAGAGCAGCTTGTTCACAAGGCGTAGGGCGTGATCTCCTTCCCGGAAACGGGCCCAGCAGTTGACCTTCCAGGCCAGGCTCCAGCCTGTGCCGTCGTCGCCGCGATAGACGAGAGACTGGCGGGCGGCCTTCATGAGGGTGCTATCCTTCCAGGTGATATCGGTCCCGGGGTAGACGCCCCAGAGATGGGAGATATGACGATGGGTATCGGCGGTATCGTCCTTGTCTTCCAGCCATTCCTGCAATTGGCCGTAGCGGCCTATTTGATCAGGAGCAAGCTGGACACATTTCTGCCGCCACGTTTCGCTGGCGGCCGCATCGAGATGGAGGATGTGTGCCGCGGCGATGCAGTTGCGGAACAGGTCGCGGATGATCTGGTGGTCCATGGTGGGGCCGGCTACGAGACCGCCGTGTTCGGGGGAAGCGCTCGGGGTGCTGATGAGCCAGCCTTTTTTGGGGTCTTTGATCAGGAAGTGGACGAAGAACTCCGCCGAAGACCGCATCACGGGATAGTATTGTTCAAGAAACGCTTTGTCCTGCGTAAAGAGGTAATGTTCCCAGAGCTGGTGACAGAGCCAGGCTCCGCCGGTGGGCCAGATGCCGT
>JAMFRX010000144.1 GCA_026224995.1 Puia dinghuensis | reverse complement strand
TGGCCAAGGCCGCCGGCATCTCGCCTCGGACGATATACCTCAAATATGCCGACAAGGAGGATCTCCTGGTCAAGCTCTTCGTGGAGGAAGTCTTAGGCGCCTATGAGGCAGCCCTGCTGGAACGTTTCGACGAGACCATGGATTTCGCCGCCGGGGTGCGGCTCATCTGGCTGAATGCCTTCTATTTCTTCAAAACCAACCGGCCCTATTTTGTCCTGATGCAGTATGGCAAGTCTTCCCCCTTGCTGAACAAAGCCTTCCACGAGAAGAACATAAGGCAAGGCCAATTTTTTGCTCCCATCCATCGCTTCCTGAAATTCCACGCCGGCAACGGGTTGATCAAAGCAGCGCCTATCGAAGTGAATCGGGCTCTGCTGTTCGCGCCACTGCTGGATCTGGTGAATGAATATTTCGAGCACGAAAGCCGGCCAAGGCAGATCATCACAGAGAAGGTGATCCGCGACTGCTGCGACGTAGTGATAAAAGGCATACTAAAATAATCATCATGAAACCGATCGCGAACAAACGAATAGCTATAGTAGGCGGAGGCCCGGGCGGATTGACGTTCGCGAGACTTTTGCAACAGAGTGGAGCCAACATAAAAGTATACGAAAGGGATCTCAACAAGGATGTCCGCGTGCAAGGGGGTACCCTGGACCTGCATGACGAATCGGGTCTTAAAGCGCTCCGGCTTGCCGGCCTCATGGAAGCATTCAAGGCTAACTATCGCCCCGGTGCAGACAGGACCCGCATCGTTGACAAAGACGCCACCATCCGGCTGGACGAGCATGTGAACAGCTCGCAGGAGCTGCTGCGGCCGGAGATCGACCGGGGTCCTCTGAGGCGTATCCTGCTGGAATCCCTGGAGCCGGATACGGTAGTATGGAACAGCTATCTTGTATCGCTATCTAAAGTCGGGGAGGCCTGGAAGCTGGAGTTTCAAAATGGGGACTCAGCGATAGCTGACCTGGTGATCGCCGCAGATGGCGCGAACTCCAGGGTCCGGCCCTTTATCACGCCGACCCGACCCTTTTTCGCTGGCATAACGGCGATCGAAGGGACGGTATACCATTCTGAAACGGCGGTGCCGAAGATCCACGAGCTCCTCGGCGACGGAAAGATCTTTGCGCTGGATGATGAAAAGACACTTATCGTAGGCGCCAAAGGAGATGGCAGCCTGAGCTTCTATACCGGCTGTAAAACCGATGAAAACTGGTTTCGAACAAGCGGGATCGATTTTAACGATAGAGAGCAGCTGCTGGCCTGGTTCAAACAGGAGTTTGCCGGCTGGAGCAGCATCTGGCTGGAGCTCTTCGGGCAAGCCGCCCTTCCCCTGATCCCCCGGCCACAATATTGCATGCCCCTGGACCAGCGCTGGACCACGCTGCCCGACCTTACCATGCTCGGCGACGCGGCGCACCTGATGCCGCCCTATGCGGGCGAAGGCGTCAACATGGCGATGCTGGATGCGTTGGAGCTGAGCATCTGCCTTACCGACGAGGAGCACCCGGACACCCGGGCGGCAATAGCCCGGTATGAAGAGCAGATGCTGGCCCGATTCGCGGAAACGGCGGCCATGACGCTGGAGCAAACGGCCTCCCTGCATTCTCCCCATGCGCTCACCGATATGCTGGCGCTTTTTGGGCAATAAATTGTAAGTTTAAGGCTCGAACATCAATCCCATGAGCCGCAACTACCTTTTTGTCCTTTGGATCCCCATTTTCCTCCTTTCCCATTCGCCCTGCCTCGCCCAGCTTACCCCGAAAGAGACCAAGGCCATTACGGCCTGGGGGAAGTCCATGGACCAAGACCTAAAAAGAGATAAGCTGCATGGCAGCATCTCCGCAGCTCTTATCCGAAAAGGACAGGTCATCTGGTCGGGCGCCTTCGGGTACGTGGCCATGGATAAGGATAGCCCTGCGGATACCGGCACCATCTACCGGATCGCTTCGATCACCAAGATGTTCACCGCGACCCTATTGCTGCAGCTGGCGGAAGAAGGCAAGCTCGGGCTGGATGACCCGCTGGAGAACTATGTACCGGAGGTCAAGTCCCTGCCAGGCTATTCCAGGAGCACCCGGATGACGCTGCGCCAGCTGGCTTCGCATACTTCGGGGCTCAACCGGGAGCCTGAACTGGCAGGCGCGAGTCTTGGTCCGCCGGATGAATGGGAAAATAAGGTCCTGGCCTGTATCCCGACTGCCTCTTTCAACAGCGGCCCCGGCGAGCGGTTCCTCTATTCGAATATGGGCTTTGCGCTGCTGGGGCTCGCCCTGGAGCGGGCCGCCGGCATCCCCTATATCCAGCTGGTGCAGCAGCACATCTTCACCCCGCTGCACATGGATAACTCTTTTTTTACGGTCCCGGCCGATAAAAGGGACAGGCTGGCGCAGGGGATCGACAATAAAAAAGAGGGCGGGGCCAATACCAGACTGCCGCTGGAACAGGTGGATGGCATGGGTTACAGGGTGCCTAACGGCGGCATCTGGTCGACGCCTGCAGATCTGGCGAAATTCGTGATAGCGCTCAACAGCGGCCAGCTGATCAAGCCCGCGAGCATCAAGCAAATGCTGAGGGTTCCCCCCGGTGGCAAGAACTATGGCCTCGGGATGATGATCATGCCGGACCGGATGATGACCACGATCGGCCATAACGGCTCCGATCCCGGCTATACGTCCCAGCTCTGCATGGATCCCAATAGCGGTGACGCGGTCATCCTGATGCGGAATTATAATTTCGAGGAAACCAACCTCGAAGACGCGGCGCGTGATCTGCTGCAGCGATTGTGATCATGCCATTTCATTAAAAACCGTATCTTTAACCGCCTTTTCGGTTCAGTACTGTAGTTGATAATGTTATCGATACATATAAATGGCAAATTATATGAGTGTCATTCACAATAAGGATATAGGAACCAAACAGAAAGCGCTTGCCATCAATCTCGACCCCCAAATTTACGGCTCCTTCGCAGAGATAGGCGCCGGCCAGGACGTTGCCGCCAATTTCTTCAAGGCGGGCGCCTCGTCGGGGACAATTGCCAAAACCATGTCGGCCTATGACATGACCTTTTCCGACGCCATCTATGGCGCGCAGCCAGGCCGCAGATACGTGAGTGAAGGCCGACTTATCGCGATGCTGGACAAGGAATATGGGCTGCTGATCGAGCGCCTTGCCGAGAACCGCGGCGACAAAACGACCTTTTTCGCTTTTTCGGATACCATGTCGGCCCTTAATTACCACAAGACCAATGAGGGTCATGGCTGGATGGGCGTACGCTTCCAGCTGGAGCCTAACGGGCCCTTCAACGACGTCGTGATCCATGTAAAGCTGCTGGACAATGACAATGTACTGCAGCAGAATGCCGTCGGCATCCTGGGCGTCAACCTGATCTACGCCTGCTTCTACTACCGTACGATCCCAAACATCTTCCTGCTGTCCCTGATGGACAACCTGAGCAAGGACGCCATCCAGATAGACATGATCCGCTTTGAAGGACCGGATTTCAGCAAGGTGGACAACAGGCTGATGAGCCTGCACCTCGTAAAATATGGCTTTTCGGATGCCGCCTTGTTCGGGCCGGATGGCATTAACATGCAGCCTTCGGAAGTGCTCTACAAAAAGCATATCGTCGTGATCCGCGGCCGTTTCCGGCCCGTGATCAATGTCCATATAGACATGCTGAGCACGGGAGTCAGGCAATTCATGCAAGAGCCTGACGTAGACAAGGAGAACGTCATCGTGATCACGGAGCTGACCCTGCAGGCGCTAAAGGAGCGGAATGCCGATCCTACGGCAGAGATCGATGAAAAGGACTTCCTCGACCGCGTGGACATCCTTTGTGCGCTCGGGCAAACGGTCCTGATCTCCGACTTTCATGAATACTACAAATTGGTGGCCTACCTGTCCAAGATCACGAAGCTAAAGATGGGCGTGGTGCTGGGCTATCCCAATCTCGAGTATATCTTTTCCGAGGAACATTACCAAGACCTGTCCGGCGGCATCCTGGAATCCTTTGCGACCTTATTCAGCCGGAATGTAAAGCTGTTCGTTTACCCTACCTTACGCAATGGGATCATCTACAATTGTCTGCGGTTCAATCCGCCTTCTCACCTGGTCGACCTGTATCGCTATCTGATCGCCAACAACAAGATCGAGGATATCCGCCACTACAAGGAAAGCAACCTGCAGATCCAGACGGACAAGGTGCTCGACCTCATCAAGCAAGGCACGGAAGGGTGGGAGGACTATGTGCCGGCCGAAGTGGCGGCTATGATAAAGGACCGTTGCCTGTTTGGCTATGCCTGCGAGGTCAAGCCCGTTAAAAAGGTATAAGTATAAGGAGATTATTCTTCCTTCCGGAAGAGCTTTAGCTTATCGTTGAGATAGAGCAGCATGTCCTCGGGACTCGACTTCCGGCAAAAGGCATACGTAGGCCGGTAGATGCGCAAAAAAAGCTGTAAGGAATCTCCGCTTAGCCTGCTGAGCCGGGCGACCCGGGCAGGCGGGAATTTGTAATCGATATAATAATCCTCTTCTTCCTGCTGTAGCCGCTTTTTCAGCCGTCGCTTGTTCTTCTCGGTTTTTGAGAAATAGCCTATCGGGCTGAAGCTAAAGCCGGGTCCATCGCCGGGTCGCTTCTCATTCATGAGCTTTACGGGATGCTTCTTATCCAGCAGCCAGCTATAGTCGTCCCTTCTTTTTATGGAGTCGATCTGGTAATTGCTCTGCTCCTCTACGTTGACATAGGGCAGCGCCACGACATTCGGGGCAAGGGGAACCAGCCAGCTTTCGGCGAACATATAGGAAGCCACGACAACCGTGTCCGGCTCGTATCCCGCGGAGGAAAAGAGGATCGTATCTCCCACCGAGGCAGCGATCTTGTAATTTCCGCCCATGTCGGAGACATTCCCTTTTTGATGCGTGTGGTTTATAACACTCACCCCCATCAATATCTCCGTTCCGCCTTTTTTTACGACCTTCCCCGCCAGCTGCTGTTGGGCAAGCCCGATAGAGGAAAATACAATACAAAATAGTAGCGTAACGCTATTCGCTTTGAACATGTGGGAATCAGCTTATACCGACGGAATATAGCGAATCTCGCGGATTATTCTTTAGCTTTATACCAATGAAAATGCGCGCATATATGGAGGAGACAGACTTCCTTGAGGAGATAGACTTTCCTGGGCTGCGAGCCGCTATCCGCACCACGGGCTGTACGGGGGCGGCATTCAAGGCGCTGATCGCTCCATATGTGGATCTGCCAACTGATGACGACGAACAACGTGGGGAAATAGGCTATGACGATCTCGATCTCTTCCTCAATGCCCTATCTTCCTATCAGACAATGCCGGAGCAAACGAAAGAGCTGGAGCCGGAAATGGTTTTTTATCAAAAGACGCCCGCCAGGATCGTTTTTGAGCTGGTGGAGAAAGTGCATTTTAAGGAAGAGGATGTATTTTTTGATCTGGGTTCCGGCCTGGGCCAGGTAGCTATCCTGGTAAACCTTCTCGCCGGCATCCCGGCCAAAGGGGTTGAGTTCGAGCCGGCTTTTTGCGATCATGCGCGGGATTGCGCCACGGAGCTCAATTTGTCCAGGGTGGAATTCATGAATGTCGATGCCAGGATGGCCGACTATTCCGATGGAACGATATTTTTTATGTTTACTCCCTTCCGGGGGCAAATTATGCAGGAGGTCTTAGAGACGCTGCGGAAGGAATCTTTACTGAGAAACATCAAGATCATTGCATACGGTCCTTGTACTGACCTGGTCGCTTTACAAAGCTGGCTGGTCAGGGAAACGCCGGAAGAAGCGAACAGCTATACCCTTGGGATCTTTTCCTCCATCAAACATAGCTGAGCCACCACTGCCGATGACTTTTTTTATACCGGCTAAACCATCGGCAGGGCCAATATAAAAGGCCGATGACCACAAGCCAGATGATATAGACCCCAAGCAGATTAACGCCAAAGGCCGGCGGCTCGAACAGAAATGGATTATTGGGGTTAATGATCTGGCCCGGCCGAAAGCCGAAAGCAAAAAACAAGATCACATGGAACACCTGGATGAGATACCAATGACAGACATAATAAAAGAAAGGGACGTTCCCATAGACGATCACGATAGAGGCCCATCTGCCTTTCGCCCCTTCAGCACCCGCCAGCAGGACAAGCGCTGTGCCGATCGTCATGCACAGGTATAAAAGGGAGCAGGGATACTTCGTCACATTGAAGAAGGATAGCACGCTCAGGGTCGTGGTCTTCTGAACGGACCAGGGTGAAGGATCGCCATACCAATTAAACGACCGGAAAATAAGGAACACCGCCAGCAACCCAAGCCCCGAATAAAGTAAGACCATTTTCCTTCTGAGCGCATCGGCGCCGGTTTTATACAGCGACCCAAAAACAAAGCCTATCAGCATGACGCCCGTCCAGGGTATAAGCGCATAGGCCACCAGGAGAAAATGGTTATGACCGAGCGACTCGACACCGTTAAACCCCGCGGCCGATACAAGCAATTTCCAGACGAAAGTCTTTGCAATGGCGCCGGGATCGTAAAAATCGAATATATTATGGCCGAGGAAGATGATGGCGCCTATTATTCCGATAACAGGGAGAGATGCCCTGCAGGCCAACAGCAGACCCAATAAGATCATGCTACCGCCGATCGCCCAGATCACCTGCAAGATCTGGACATTGTATAGTGGATTAAGCGTCATGCCCAGATTGACCACCGCCACTTCGACGAAGATAAGCCAGAGTCCGCGCTTTATCAGGAATAGGCTCAGCTCACCCCGCGACCTGCGCGTTCCCGCCAGATAAGCGGAGATCCCGCTGAGGAAGACAAAGGTAGGTGCGCAAAAATGCGTGATCCACCGGGTAAAGAACAAGATAGGAGTCGTCGTCGCGAGGTCGGTCGGATCGGGCTGGCCAAGATGGAAAATATCCCGCACATGATCGATAGCCATGATCAGCATCACCAGCCCGCGCAACAGGTCTATGGATGTTATACGTACTTTTTTTTCCGTCAAAGGAGCAGTCGTCATCGGAATGAGTTTAGGGGTGTAGTCCTCAAGATAAATAGATTATCTTGAGTAGCAAAACACTCCAGCATGAAGCAACTATTGGCCATCCTCCTTGCATCTATAAAATGTACACCCATGTTTGGGATGAGATCATCAACAACAGGAAATTGGGGCTATTCAATGACTCCAATTTCACAAAGAATGTGGTCATGCACGTCAGTCCTGCCGATGCGGTTGGCATCGACAGCGCAAGGGCATATTATGCGAACTATTTAACAGGGTTTTCCGATGTCACCTTTACCATAATAGACGTTTTTGGGATGGGCAATAAGCTCGTCAAGCACTGGAACTTTAAGGGAACGCATACCGGCTTGTTCTTCGGCATTCCCCAACTGGCAAAAAGGTCAATATAGACGGTGTCACGCTCGTTCGCATGGAGAATGGAAAAATTGCCGAAGAAAGAGACTTCTTCGACAATCTTGAATTTATGCAGCAGCTTGGGCTCGTTCCGCGGTAGATCAGTATTCAGCCCGGTCCAGATCGGCTATCAGCCCCTGGTGACTTGGATGCCAATCCAGCCATTCCTGCGTTTTCGCGCTGGAAGCGGGCAAGTCGGCGCCCGCGAAGAACGCGAGCCAGCCAAAGTGCTCACCTGCCTCCCCGGCAGACTTGGAAACCACCGGAATTTTCAGGCCCCGGCCTATCGACTCCGCGATCTCCCTAACCGCCACACCTTCTTCAGCGACCGCGTTATAGTTGACCCCGGCAGCTCCTTTCTCCAGCGCCAGCCTGTATAGCGGCGCCGCATCCAGCAGGTGTACCGCCGGCCAGCGGTTTAGCCCCTCGCCAATATAAGCCGAGACCCGCTTCTCGCGGGCGAGGGCGATCAGGTAGGAGACGAGGCCTTGCTTCAGCGGGTTATGAACCTGTGGGAGGCGGACTACTGAAACGCGGACCCCACGAGAAGCCACAGCAGCAGCCGCCTCTTCCGACGCACCTCGGGGGTTCACGGAGCTGGGAACGAGCGGATCATCTTCGGTCCGGATCAAGCCTGATGCATTGTGCCCGGTCCCGGAAGTGATGATCAAAAGCCGGTTCGAGCCCGCAAGCGTGTCGCCGATTGCCTCTATGGCCCGCCTGTCGATCTCGCAGTTCTCTTTGAATTTCGAAAAGTCATGAATAAAAGCCGTGTGGATCACAGCATCGCACTGGGCCACCCCGCCGCGCAGGCTTTCCAGGTTCTCCAGATCACCCCGTTGGACCTGGGCGCCGGTGGCGGCCAGGGATTGAGCTCCTGCATCCGAACGGACGAGTCCGAGCACCTGGTGGCCCGCGTTAATAAGATCCTGAACAACGACTGAGCCTATAAAGCCCGAAGCGCCGGTAACAAAAACACGCATATCATCTTTTTTGGTTAAATAATCCTATACCATTCATCTCCACAAAGTTGACCCGGAAACAAGGCCTAAACAAGGAGATTTGACACAATTTTCAGGCTATTTGCCTAGCTTTGTTGTCAAATCAGGGCAGAAAAATTTCATCCATGTTCCAGATCTTCGAAACGTATATCACGGCTAATGGTGAATTCACCCCGGAGGAGCTAGGGCTCATGCGCTCGCTGTCAACAGTAAAGAAGATCCGCCGTAAGGAGCTCCTGCTGCAGGAAGGCGAGGTCTGCAGGTATAAGATATTTGTCACTAAGGGTTTGTTGAGATCGTACTGCCTGAAGCACGACGGAACGGAGCATGTCATGCGATTTGCACCCGAAAATTCCTGGACGACCGATCACGACAGCTTCAAAAATCAAACACCTGCCATATCTAATATCGAAGCGCTGGAGAATTCGGAAATGGTTTTATGGACACGCGATAACTTAGCCGAATTATATACTCGTATCCCTGCGTTCAGATCTTATACGGAAAGGCTCCTTGACAACAGCCTCCGGGTAAGCCATGAACGGATACTCAAGAATCTTAGCTACACTTCCGAGGAAAAATACATGGACTTCGTCGATTCCTTCCCCGATGTTTTCAGGCGCGTGCCGCTGCATATGGTGGCGTCTTATCTGGGTGTGTCGAGAGAAACCTTAAGCCGGATAAGGCACGCCCAGCTCAAGCAGTAAAAAGAGCTATCCAGGCACCGCTATTCCCCATTCACGGAAAATAGCTCGTGCTGGTCTACGGCCTTGCCTATCTTACGAGTCATATGAACCTTATTGCCCTGACCCTCCGCCAACATGCCAGCCTTATTCGACGTTTCCCCCTGGCCATTGCCCTCCTCCTCCTCATTTGCGGAACCATGCTCTGGCATAGTTTCGAGCTGCATGAGATCCTGCACGGCGTTGGCTACCTGCTGGCAGTATGGCTGTGTGCCTTTGTAATCGATCTCGTCGTGAATGCCAAGCCCCGCCAGGCGATAGGGTTTCCCATCAAAAGACCGGTCCGCTCCGAGCTTCGCACCATTCTCCTTTGCGAGATCGCGGCTACCATCTACCTGGTCATCCACTTCAGCAACGCGGGTCAGACCATGCCCCGGAACATCCGCATCCTCCTCCTGCCCCTCATGGCTTTCGTATTTCCCATCGTCCTGGCGCTGATCTATTTATTTCGGTATAAATATCGGCTACGCGACCTGGGGATCAACCTCCATTATTGGTGGCTCGCATTGATCGTGCATGTGATCATCGGGGCGATAACGATTTGGGTTGCGCCGGAGAAGATACACTGGTTAAGCATGTATAAGGAATACTGCATCCTGGGCTGGGTCCTTTCCGGCTTTATAGGAGCCGCCCTCTCGGAAGAATTCGTCCGAATGCTCTTTCAGACAAGGCTGGGAGCGGCCTTTAAAGATATGGGACTGGGCCTTGTGCTTGCCAGCGTGATCTGGGGGCTCATGCATATCCCGGCGAACAGCCAAGGGGGAGCCAGCCTGAAAGCCGGTACCATCGAAGCCATCGAATACATCCCGATCGGGGTCCTCTGGGGATACATGACCCACCGGACCAGGAGCATGATCCCCGCCATACTCCTGCACGGGCTCAATGCCTGGGGGCTGCAGAACTTCTGATCTAAGGAAGGCATCCTTCGACGGTCACCCATGATGATGTGCGCCGCCCGGTTCAATCTTAAAGTAGGCTCTATACGCGACAAGCCTTTTCAACAGGTCCTTCCCATCTTCGACTATCACTGCTGTTTCTGCATCGCTTGCCGGTATAACGATGAAGCCGTACGGCCCTTTTCCGTCCCCTAAGACGGCATTATCCGGATTGGCCAGCATCAGCCCATCCGTACCCTGCTTGTACCGGCTATTCTCTTCGGTTAAATAGGGCGCATACACCATATAATGGGGCATGCTTATGGTGATGGGTTCTTTAATATCCGGATTCCCTGGGAATACACGCATAACAGGGGCCAGCATATAAGAAATGCCCGGTTTCGCGGGCGCCTTGTATACCCCGGCAGCGATCCGGTGTATGATCGAATCCCTGATCTGGGCGGCCTGGTATTTTCCGGTAGCCCGCATCGCAGCGACATCCATGTAGACAGGAAAGATCGCCCTGGCGCCTTCGGCATCATAGCTAATGGGCGTACATACGTCCTGCCTGAAATCGCTCCATTCCCATTCCGTCCTTACAATGAAGCACATGTATCCATTGGATCCCTGGCGGCCAACGTAATAGCCTTTTTGGGGATCCAACAAATAAATGGTGGCGTCATTGCGTAGATGTGGGGGGAGCGCGCTTAGTGCGTAGTCGGTTTCCAGGTCGACTGGCATTTTATCGAGCTGCCAGTCAGCTGATCCTTGCGCATAATTCTGTACGGAGATAAACAGTGTGGCAAGGAGCAAAGACATCCATTTATAGTTTCTCATTTTGCAGCAGTATTTTGAAACTAAAGGTAAGTTGGTCTTTGCGCTAATTAAGGGGCTGAATGCGACAATGTAAGGGGGTGGTCAAGACAAGGTTTCCCTTTTGAATCTTCAACAAGGAACTGAGGAATTTGTTTGAAGGTTTATTTTTTTAGCCCCCGTTACCGAGCCACGAAATTCAATCTATTTTCGTACTCTATGAATACATACATTCGTTCATTTCAGGAGATCGACAAGACAATGCTGATGCTTGCAGGAGGCAAGGGTGCCAACCTAGGAGATCTGTCCAGGATCGAGGGAATTCGGGTACCGGAAGGTTTTTGCGTTACCACCGAAGCGTATAAAACAATAACCGAAAATAATCAGGATCTCAACAGCCTGCTGGATGAATTGACGCGTCTTAAACCAGAAGAGCGGAAGGCTATCGGCGAGACCAGCGCAAAGATCCGTATGGTCATAGAAAGAATACCCATACCTACCCAAATAGCAGAAGAGATTGGAGGTTATCTCACAAAGTTGGGTGAAAACAATTCATTCGCCGTACGGTCAAGCGCCACCGCCGAAGACCTGCCGACGGCATCTTTTGCGGGACAGCAGGACACTTATTTGAACGTTATCGGAAGGGAGGCGATCTTAAAGCATATCAGCAGGTGCTGGGCATCGCTGTTTACTGAGAGAGCGGTAATTTACCGTCTTCAAAACGGCTTCGATCATCTTAAAGTCCAGCTGTCTGTGGTTATCCAGAAGATGGTCTTCCCCCAGGTGGCAGGAATTTTGTTTACTGCCGATCCTGTCACTTCAAATAGGAAAGTATTATCCATCGATGCCAGCTTCGGACTTGGTGAAGCCCTGGTCGAAGGCCTGGTGAATCCAGATAGCTATAAAGTGTGTAACGGCAAGGTCATCGATAAGAAGATATCCACCAAGAAGCTGGCGATCTATACTTTAAAAGAGGGTGGCACGCAAGAACAGGAGATCGGGCCGGAGTGGCAGGATCGGCAAGCGCTGACGGATGAGCAGATCTTGCAGCTTGAACGCGTGGGCAGAAAGATAGAAGAACATTTTGGCAGTCCCCAGGACATCGAATGGTGTCTGGCTGATGATGCCTTTTACATTGTCCAGAGCCGGCCCATCACTACCTTATTCCCCATCCCCGAAACGAATGATCAGGAAGATCATGTCTATTTATCTGTCGGTCATCAACAAATGATGACCGACCCCATTAAACCGTTGGGGTTGTCTTTTTTCCTGTTAATAACAAACGCACCCATGCGTAAAGGCGGAGGAAGGTTATTTGTCGATGTCACGCAAATGCTGGATTCGCCTGACAGAAGAGAAGGATTATTAGATGCCATGGAAAAGCACGACCCGCTCATCAAAGACGCGCTCGTGACTATAATAGAGCGGGGAGGCGCTGTAAAACCGAGCCCCGGTAAAAGAGCTAAGGATCCGTCGCCTGCGGGTTTTCAGGCACAAATAGAAAACGATCCGACAATCGTCCCAGATCTGATCCGGAATAGTCAAACATCCATAGAAGCGCTAAAACAAAGCATCCAAACCAAATCAGGAACGGACCTGTTCGATTTTATCCTGGAGGATATTCCGCAATTAAAGAAGATCTTATTTGACCCACGAAGTTCGGCCGTGTTTATGACTGCTATAAATGCTTCGGCATGGATCAATGAAAAAATGAAGGATTGGTTAGGCGAAAAAAACGTGGCTGATACCATTTCTCAATCCGTACCAAACAATATTACTTCACAGATGGGTCTGGCGTTATTGGATGTCGCGGATGTGATTCGCCCTTATCCAGCAATAATCGATTATTTACAACAGGCAAAAGACACGGCCTTTTTGGATGGACTGGTCAAATTGGATGGCGGAAAGGAAGTCCAAGATACTATCCACGCTTTTCTCAGGACATTTGGGATGCGAGGTACCGGTGAGATCGATCTTACCAGAACGCGTTGGAGTGAAAAACCCAACACGCTTATCCCCTTGCTCCTCGGTAACATCAAAAACTTTGAGCCCAATGCCAGCCATCGGAAATTCGAACAGGGGCGACAAGAAGCCTTGAAAAAAGAGCAAGAGCTAATGGATCGATTGATGCAATTGCCCGATGGCGAACAAAAAGCTAAAGAAACAAAACGAGTGATCGACCTGATCCGGAATTTCATCGGTTACCGCGAGTATCCAAAATACGCCATGGTTAATCGCTACTTCATTTATAAGCAGGCTTTACTGAAAGAAGCCGAACAGCTCGTGCAGGCCAGTGTCATAAAAGAGAAAGAAGATATATACTATCTCACTTTTGAAGAGCTTCGCGAAGCTGTACGAACAAATGAGCTGGATTACCAGGTCGTCAGCAAACGAAAAGGCGAGTACAAATTATATGAAAAGCTAACTCCCCCACGGGTTATCACGTCTGATGGGGAGATCATTGCGGGAGAGTATAAACGAGACAGTCTCCCGGCCGAAGCTATGGCAGGCCTGCCCGTTTCTTCCGGGGTCATAGAGGGGCGGGCACGTGTGATCTTAAACATGGAAGATGCCGATCTGGAGCCTGGAGATATCCTGGTCACCTCCTTTACCGATCCAAGCTGGACGCCACTGTTTGTATCCATAAAAGGCCTGGTCACTGAAGTCGGTGGACTGATGACCCATGGAGCAGTTATCGCCCGTGAATATGGCTTACCGGCGGTTGTCGGCGTGCAGAATGCTACGAAGCTGATCAAAGACGGACAGCGCATCCGGGTGAATGGAACGGACGGATATGTAGAAATAATGTAGGATCAGGAAAAGGGTGTCAAGAGCAATCTAATAAAAAAAATGTACTTTAGATTGAGTAATGCAGAAATCTACCACCCAAATTCTTTTAGAACGCATAGCTCTATCGGACGACGAAGGAGCGCTCTCCGAATTGCATGACCTCTACTTCTATCGACTGTATAAGCTCTGTTATTCCATCATTGGCAATAAAGAGACGGCCGAAGAGGTCACCAGCGACGTCTTCATCAACATCTGGCAAAAAAGACACCTGCTGCCGAAGATATCGAACCCTGAACTATACCTTCTCAAATGTGCACGGAACAAGGCTTTCGGGTGGCTTCGGAAACCACGACATGAAACTCTTGAAGAAAACCTTTATGATTTCTGCATTGAGTGGGAGATCAGCCCGGAACAGATCCTCATATCCTCCGAAATGGTTCGTCATATCAATGCGGCAATCGATAGCCTGCCGCCTAAATGCAAGCTCATCTTCCTTCTTGTAAAAGAGGGAGATCTGAAATATCGCGAGGTTGCAGAGCTCCTGAACCTATCTGTAAAGACGATCGAGACACAGATGCGTATAGCCTTGAAAAAGATCGGCAATTCTGTGCCTTTCTCCTTTCCCCAGCATTAATTATTGAAATTTATTTATTCTTTCTTAAGGGTAAGACGTTTTTTCAGCGTCAGCCTTTATAAGGAATAATAAAACAAATGTCTGAAAACCGCATCTGGGAGCTATTAACCAAGCAATACAATAACGAGATCTCCGAAGCAGAATTAAATGAACTTCAAGCACTTATACAGCGCAAAGGGGATGAAAGCCCCTACGCTGAGCTGCTGTCGGAAATGCGTCTCATGACTTTCAAACCTGATCCGGAAGACGAATTCAGTAAAAAGAAAAGCCTGGACTCGATCAGGAAGGCTATCGGCCTGGAAAATAAGACAGAAGACCCGGAACCGGCGCAAAGGTATGAAACAACGCAGACGGCGCTAAAACGGAAGAAAGGCAGCATCTTATCTCTGCTGTATGCAGCAGCATGTACCCTTATTCTTATCACAGGGTATTTTCTGCTCAAAGGAAAAAATGGATCAGGTAACAGCCCTGCACAGTTTGAGACGATCGTCACGCGGGCAGGTTCAAAAACACTTATTAATCTGCCTGATAGCTCTACCGTGCTCCTGAACAGCGCCTCCAGGTTTGGATATAACAAGACCTTTGGGGTAGGTGGCCGTGAAATGGAGCTCGCCGGAGAAGCCTATTTCGATATACGCAAAAACGCCGAAGCGCCCTTGGTCATACATGCAGGCAATGTCATTATCAGGGTATTGGGAACGACCTTCAATGTGAGGGCCAATCCTGAGGACTCTTACGTCGAAGCCACCTTGATAAAAGGCAGCATAGAAGTGAGCCTCCGGACTGATCCCGAAAGGAAGATATTGCTGCGACCCAATGAAAAGATAGTGATCCGCAAGAATGAGATTTTACCGGCGGATAAGATGAAGGATTCGCTCCGAAGGAACAATAACGAAATGATCGCCGTAACGAAAATAGAGCCTGATCCCAGTGACAGCTCTTATGTGGAAACTGTCTGGACAAAGGACAAGATGATCTTCCATAAAGAATTGTTCACTTCACTGGCCAAGAAAATGGAGCGCTGGTATAATGTAAGGATCATCCTTTCCGATGCAGGATTGGATGATATGGAATTTACCGGTTCGCTTGAAAAAGAATCATTGCAGGAGGCGCTCAACGCCTTACAGCATTTAGCGCGGTTTAATTATAAGATCGAAGGAAAAACGGTTACCGTCAAAGAAAAAAATTAATCACACTTAAATCCATTTTAGTATGTAGTGAAACGATGCTGCCATAAAAATTATACGCATTACCTGAAATAAAAGGAGAGGTGTTAACGGCACCTCTCCAGAATTTGAACAGGCAATGACTTGCCTATTACTAACTAAATCAACTGTAAGGTATGAATTTTACCAGAAAAACTGCTTTTTCGGGGATTCGCGATCTCCGACGTAAACTATTGTTTGCAATGAGAATAACAACTATCGCCTTCTTATTTGTGGGGCTTCATCTGTCCCTGTTTGCTTCTTCACAAGCCAGGTTCAGCTTCTCCGTAGCGAAGCAGCCGCTATCTGCGGTCCTGCGTTTGATCGAGCAAAAGTCGGATTACCGGTTCTTCTATAAAGAATCCAGGGTCTTTTCCGATAAGGAAATAACGCTGAAAGTGAAGGGCGCTTCGCTGGATGACGTGCTTGCCCTTATCCTGGACGGTACCGATCTCAACTATACAGTCAATGAAAAGCACCTGGTGGTGATCGGGGAAAACGAAGCTGCCGCCGAGGCGCCCCCTAGCCAGGCTAAGGGAGTAGTGTGGAATGAAAGACGTGAACCCCTGAGTCATGTATCGGTATTGGTAAAAGGAAGCTCGCGGGGGACACAAACCGATGAAGGGGGGCGCTTTGTTCTTCAGGCGAAGGAGAACGATACGCTGGTGTTCTCCTATATTGGCTACGAGACTCAAATGGTAAGGGTGGGAGCAGGGGGCGGCCTTGAGGTCACCATGAAGCCATCCGGCCAGCAAATAACAAACGATGTGGTCGTGGTAGGGTACAGTGATAAAAAGAAGAATGAGCTTACCAGCGCGGTCTCCGTCGTATCGGAAGATAAGCTAAAAGATGTTACAACAAACGATATAGGAGCTATGCTGCAGGGCAAAGTAGCAGGCCTTGAGGTAGTCAACAGCTCAGGCGCTCCCGGCTCTTCGGCGGAAATACGCCTGAGAGGCATTTCTTCTGTGAATGCCTCTCAAACTCCTCTGATCGTAGTGGATGGGATCATCGGCGGCAACTACGACCCGAACGATGTCTCAACGATCACGGTGCTGAAGGATGCGGGCGCCACCGCCATGTATGGATCCCAAGCCAATGCGGGCGTAATTATCGTAACGACGAAGAAAGCCGCGGCCGGCAAGATCCGGTTCGAAGCAAAGATCACTACCGGGGAAAGGACTCCGGACTTCGGGAAAATGAAGATGATGAACAGCAGCCAGCTGTATGATCATATGCAACAATATTATCGTGATTATATCCCCGGAGATTCCAACAACTCCTATAAGATCGACCTCATCCAGTTCATCAACGACTATTCCCGTACGCTCAAGAGCCAGAATAATAACTGGCTGACAGATATGTTCAGAAAGGCCCCGGTAAACAATATATATCTCTCTGCCAGCGGCAGAACGGATAAGAACGATTATTACCTGGGAATGACCTATTATGATGAGAAAGGTACCTTTATCAATTCGGATTATCACCGGATCAACCTGCGGGCCAATACTACGCACCACTTCACACCCGGTATCAGCCTGACCAATGAGATCAACCTAAGCGGAACCACCGGGAAAAGCTATGATTACAATGATGTGTATTATGCTTATCTGAACATGCCCTGGGACAACCCGTATGACAGCACGGGCAAACCGCGCTATGTAGACGGCAACTCCACTTTCAAATGGTGGTCACGCGACAAGATAAATCCAATTAATACTGTCGCCAACTCCAACCATCCGTTCAAGAGCTTTGACATGAACTACGATCTGGACCTGAATGCGGCCATTACCCCCTGGCTTTCTATTGTCAGCACCAACCGCGTAGCCGCCAATTTGTTCCGTAGTGGCGATTACTATTCTCCCGTCGCGGCGGGGCAGTATAATGGGACGGGCTTCATCGACCAGTCCACCACCATCGGGTATGGCTATATTTCCAATGATCTCCTGAGATTCAATTTCCGCCACGGAGATCATGCCATAAGCGGACTGGCGGGCGTAGCTTTTCAGGGCAGCTATACCGACCTGAGCGGCGCCTCGGGCAAAGGGCTACCGGTAGGTCTGTCCGTTCTGAGCGTAGCCTCAAACAGCCAGACCATTAGCGGCAGCAACGATGCCTCCCTCCTAAATTCCTATATCTCACAGGTCAATTATTCCTTCCGCGACAAATATTTCCTATCCGGTTCCTTCAGGACGGATGGGTCATCCTCTTTCCCGGCGACGCACCGGTATGCGTCGTTTCCATCTGTTTCCGGAGCATGGCTGGCCAGTAAAGAAGACTTTCTCGCCGGCAATCCCATTGTCAACCTCCTCAAATTCCGGCTGAGCTACGGAGTCACCGGTACCCAGGACATCGGATCTTCCCGCTACCTTGGCCTCTATTCCCTTTCCAGCCAATACAACTCTCTGGTGGCGGCCGAGCCCTCGCAGCTAGCCAGCCCCAACCTTACCTGGGAAAGTAAATACCAATGGAATGCGGGTGTCGACATCAGCCTGTTCCATCGAATCGACCTGACCGTGGATGCTTACAACAATACCACCAAAAACCTTCTCCTCCAGGTATCCCAGCCCTTATCAGTCGGCTTTGAGCAGCGCTGGGAGAACTCGGGCGAGATCGTCAATAACGGCATTGAATTCAGCCTTGCAACGGCCAATGTCGTGTCCCGGCACTTCACCTGGAAGACGGACTTCAATATCAACTTCAACACCAACAAGCTGCACCGGTTTCCGGCCCCCAACATCCAGACCTATTCCACCTGGAGCATTTCCCAGATCTACCGGGAGGGCGGCAACCTGTACGAATTTTACATGCCCAAGTGGCTGGGGGTAGACCCGCAGACCGGGGCACCGCTTTGGGAGCAGCGTACAACCAACGCCCAGGGCAAAGTCGTTTACCGGCAGGCCACATCCAACTATGACAGCGCCACCTATGAGGAAGTGGGATCGCCGCTGCCCAAATTCCAGGGTGGCATCACGAATACCTTCCAGTACCGGCGCCTTACGTTGAGCGTAAATGCCTATTTCCTTTATGGCAACAAAATATTCAGCAATGCCCTTAGGTTCGTGGAGAACGATGGCAGCGAGCCGCTATACAACCAGGCCGTATTGCCAAAAGGCTACAGCATCTGGACACACCCCGGCGATATCGCCACGGAGCCCAGCCCTCAGAACGCCCTCAACTCGACCCAGAACTCCACCCGGTATCTCAAAGACGGCAGCTTTCTGTCGCTTAGGAACATTTCGCTATCCTATGATATGCCGGCGACCCTGCTGAAAAGCGCCGGTATTACCGGTATGACCATTGGCGTTTCTGCCGATAATGTTTATACGTTCTCGAAATTCTTCGGCCAGGACCCACAGACAACGATTACGCCGGGATCATACTCAATGCCTGGTGTTTCGGACTTTAAATACCCAAACAACCATCAGTATTTACTCAACGTTGATTTTCGGTTTTAATACATTAAGCACATAAAAAAAGATACGCCATGAATTTATTATATAGAAACCGTCTTTCCTGGATATTGGCCGCCCTGCTGCCTCTGGCGGGATGCGTCAAGGACGTCAATCCCAGCGATTCCGTCACCACTGCCTCGATTGCGACCACCAGCGACGGCCTTACCAATGCCATCAACGGCGCCTATGCCCTCTTCAAAGATCATGTGGAGTTCTCCGGGGAGATAGATCAAAACAACATGTATATGCGCCAGTTTTTCGAATGCTCGGACTTTGCCGGGGATGATATCGTCTGCGGGCAGACGACGACAGACCCCTTATTCTACAGCTTTAGCCTGGCTCATACCCCTACTCAGCCGAACATGCGCTATTACTGGTACATTTCCTACAAGATCATCAATGATGTCAATACCGTGATCGAGGCTGCCGGAAAAATAGCGAATCCCGATGCCGGTACCCGGCAGCTGCTCGGCGAATGCTACTTTCTGCGTGCCTTCACAAATTTCAATCTTGTCAAATTCTTCGCGATGCCCTACACGGAGTCTCCTTCCGCACCAGGCATCATCCTCCGTACTTCGACAACCGATCCTCCCCTGAAAGCCAGGGCGACCGTCCAGGAGGTCTACCAGTCCATCATTGCCGATGCTGAAACGGGGGCTTCCCTTATGAATACATCCCGGGGTGTCATGTATGGGAGCAAAGCAGCAGCCTGGGCCCTCCTTTCCAGGGCCTACCTGTATGAGGATCAAACCGACAGCACTATCTACTATTCGAATTTAGTCATTAACTCAGGGAATTTCACCCTCTGTACCGCAGCGACCTTTCCATCCCTTTTCGCTAACGCAGTTTCGGGATCTGAAACCATTTTCTGCATCGCCTTCACGCCCCTGGAAGACTATGGAAAATTCGGGTCCGTTGCCTCCATGATCTATTCCAATGGGAACTCCGGCTGGGGTGAGGAATATGCTTCCCAGTCGATCCGGGATACCATGTCGGCACATCCGGAAGATATCCGCTGGTCTTATATCCTGCCGGACACCCTTAATGGCGCTCTCCAATACAAGAACGGTATTCCAATGTACTACATTACCAAATTCTCCTTCCAGGGAGGAAGCCCCACTCTCAGCTCCCCGATCATGTTCCGTCTGGCGGAAATGTACCTTAACCGGGCGGAGGCCGAGGCCAAATCGGGCCAGACCGCCGCAGCGCTCAACGATGTAGACATGATCCGTTCCAACCGCGGGCTCCAGGGAAGCCTGTACAATGGACAGGTTCCTGCCGGCTCCGCCGTGCTCGACGTTGTGCTGAAGGAAAGGCGTATCGAGCTTGCTTTTGAGGGGCAACGGCCTTTCGACGTTTACCGGAATAAATTAAGCATGAACCGAACCTATTGGGGATACCACCTGCCGAATCTTGTGGCTTCGGATATTAATCTGTCGGTGCAGCCTGCTGGCTACCCCGGGATGATCGTCGCCCCAACCGATCCCAGGATCATTTACTATATCCCGATAGATGAGATCAATACGAACACGCTATGCACCCAAAATCCATAACAAACAAATCATTAAGATGAAAACATTCATATTCACCCCCTGTTTGTTGCTGCTGGCCTCCCTCTGCACGTTATATTCCTGCAAGAAGAGCTCCTCAGCGACACCCCCTGACATTTACTATTCTGACAGTATCAGCGGATATACTGCGATCTTCGCCAATCAAACTACCGGAGCGGCCACCTATAAATGGGACTTTGGCGATGGGACAAGCTCTACTGATGCCAGTCCCTCCCACACCTATCCCGGGAAAGGAAAATACGTGCCAACTCTCTATGCCACCAACACGGCAGGAGTAACCGACTCAGGGTCCACCGTGATCCATATCTCAAAAGCGTCCGCCGTGAGCCTGACCGACAACAGCCTGTCAGACTGGGATAGCGTCGCCACCAATATGATCGTATCGGGTCCAGGCGGCGGTAATTTCATCAAAGCAAAATACGATTACAACAGCAACTGGCTGTATTGCTACTACGAAATGAACGCCACAGTCGCCCAGGGAAACGTCTTCGACTTTTATTTTGATGTGGACGCCAACACCGCCACCGGATACAATAGCTGGATGTTCCTCAACGCGGGTAACGATGTGGTGCTGGAAGGCTCCCTGTTCCCCGGAGGATGGCTCAACGTCTTTTACTTCGCCGGTGGAACCAACCAGGGTACATGGGATTGGAATACCATGGACATCGATAACTTCTATCAGATGGGCACCATCGTCCAAGTCGGCTCCGTACTAAAATTCGAAATGGGAATAGCCCGTTCCAAACTACAGGGATTCCTCAGCACCAGCCTGAAGATCGGTGTCTCTTCTACGACGAGTGACTACAGTTCGATCATCGGAAATGTGCCTGATCAGGCTACCCCTTCCTTTTTTCTTGATATGAGTGAATAACCATTAATAAAAATACTATGAACTTTGTTCCAAAACGTTCCTTATTTACAAGGATCACGATCCTCTTTTTTTCAGGCATTTGCATATTCTTCCTGATCCGTTGCGGTAAATTCGATGCTCCTGCCAAATATATACCCACTGCTTCCGATACAGTGCGTTATTTGGCGAACGATACCGACTTTGCCAACCCGGAACGCGGTTTTTACCGCTATACCGAGACCCACGCCAACAATTATACGCCGCTCGATAGCAATCAGATGAAACAATGGCGTACCCTGCAGCAGGCAGATGGAGGCGGCAACTACCAGATCTACAGCACCCTGGTATTCCGGTATTTTGTACTGGACGGGCTGACCGGCACCGCCTTGCCATCCGCGCTGCTGACCGAAATACAAGCGGACTTCGACCTGGCAAGGGCGGCCGGCGTCAAGCTCATTCCCCGGTTTGCCTATACGCTCAACGCCCATCCGGGTACTTGCTCCGATGGTACCGATTGTCCCCCATACGGAGATGCTCCGAAAACGATCGTCCTGCAGCACATCGCACAACTGGCGCCGCTGTTACAAAAAAATGACGATGTCATTGCCTGCCTTCAGCTCGGTTTCATCGGTACCTGGGGCGAAGGGTACTACACCGATTACTTCGGTGATGCGTCCGCCAATGGCGCCGGCAAGCTGCTTGATAGTAACTGGCAGGATAGGATCGACGTATTGAAAGCCCTGCTGACCGCCCTTCCTACAGACCGCATGGTCCAGGTCCGCTATCCTCAAATCAAACAAAAGTATGTCTACGGCATTGACGCTCCGGTCTCATCGGCGCCCCTTACCGCCGCGCAGGCCTTTACAGCGACAGACCAGGCGCGTATCGGCATGCATAATGACTGCTTTATATCCAGTCCTGATGATGAAGGCACCTACGACGACTATGGAACCTCATCAACTCCCCGGCAAGGTGCGACATCCGTTTTAACATCCTTTGCTGCTGCCGACAACCAATTTGTTGCCGTCGGAGGTGAAACCTGCGATGATACCTACAGCCCGGAAAACAATTGTGAGACCGCAGGTATGGTGCAAACAGTACTTAATAACCTGCACTATAGCTTTTTGAACTGTTCCTATGATAACGATCTGAACAATATATGGGTCAGCGGAGGCTGTATGGACAATATAAAAAAGAACCTGGGCTATCGCTTCGTGCTTACCAACGGCCTCTTCCCGGCTTCATCCGTTCAGGCAGGAATGCAGTTCAAATTTACGCTCAATCTTGTCAACAACGGCTACGCCTCTCCGTTTAATCAGCGCCCGGCCGTGCTGATCATGCGCAACCAGTCGTCCGGTAAGGAAACGGTCTTTACGCTGGCTACAGATCCCCGGACCTGGTATACAGGAAATGTGCAGGTAAATGAGACCATTTCCACCGATCCCGCCATGGTCAAAGGGAAATATAGCCTCTTCCTGTACCTGCCGGATAATTCCCCCTCCATCGCGGCCCGGCCCGAGTACGCCATCCGCCTTGCTAATGCCAATTGCTGGGAAGCTTCCACCGGGTATAACAATCTTTCCGTTACTTTGACGATCAATTAGCAGAAGCATGAAATTTCGAGCGCTGAGTATAGTCCTTCTAAGCATAACAATGCTGTATTTTCCAGTTGGTGCCCAATCCCGGAAGGCGCTGATCCTGCTCCCGGGGGAAAAATGGTGGGGAGGAGCCGTCACCGAAGGACAGCGAGCTCCCTTTCAAGCCGGCTATTCCCTAGACCTGAACGATGGCAACAGAGGCAATCAGGCCGCGCCCCTGCTTGTCTCTTCTTCCGGACGTTATGTCTGGAGTGAACAGCCTTTTGAATTTACCGTAGGAAAGGACAGCCTTATCCTTTCAAAATACAGGGATTCCATTTTCCTCGGTCAGGCGGGTCATACCCTGGCCGAGGCCTATCGGGGGGCTTCCAGCCGCTTTTTCCCGGCCTCCGGTAAAATGCCGGACAGCCTGCTGATCCTGCGGCCACAATACAATACCTGGATTGAGTTAATCTATGATCAAAATCAATCGGACATATTAAAATATGCCCATGCCATAGTGGACGCCGGGTTTCCACCTGGTGTTTTTATGATTGACGACAACTGGTTCGATAGCTATGGACGATTCGCTTTCCGAAAGGATAGGTTTCCCGATGCCCGGGACATGATCAGGCAGCTGCACAAGATGGGCTTTAAGGTAATGGTCTGGGTATCTCCTTTCATCAGCCCGGATAATGAGACCTTCCGCGAGGCTGAAGCCCAAAGGATCATTCTCTACGATAACAAAGGACATGATACGCTGCGATGGCAATATGCCGAAGATCCCGCCCTCATCCATTGGTGGAACGGATACAGCGCTCTTCTGGACTTCACTAATCCTGCCGCCGTCCGATGGTTTGACGCAAAACTCCATTCCATGGTGGATGAATATGGCATTGACGGCTTCAAATTAGATGCCGGTGATACGGAATTCTATCCGTCGACCACTGTAGCTTATCGTAAGGTCAATTCCAATGAGCAATGCATGCTATGGGGCATGTTCGGACTCGAATATCCGCTCAACGAATATCGGGCCATGTGGAAACGGGGAGGTCAGCCCCTTGCGGAACGGCTGAGGGATAAATCACATACTTTCGAAGACCTTCAGAAATTGATCCCACATACGCTGCTCGCCGGGCTGCTGGGCTATCCTTTTGTCTGCCCGGACATGATTGGCGGCGGTGATTTCGCCTCCTTTACCGGTAATAAGCTCATTAATCAGGACCTCATCGTCCGGTCTGCCCAGTGCCAGGCCCTCCTGCCGATGATGCAATTCTCAGTTGCTCCCTGGCGCGTCCTGGACTCTGTCCACCTGGCTGCGGTAAGGGAAGCGGTGGCGCTCCGGATGCGGTTTACACCCCTGCTCATGCAGCTGGCGGGTGATGCTGCCAGATCCGGGGTTCCTGTCGTACGCAGCCTGGAATACGTTTTTCCACACCAGGGTCTTGAAAATATTAAAGACGAATTTATGCTGGGGGACGCCTATCTGGTCGCACCTCTTTTAACTGCTTCGTCCAGTCGCAAAATTATTTTTCCGGAAGGGCGCTGGAAGGACGCCGAAGCCCATGTTTTTAATGGCCCCGGGATAAAAGAATGGAATACCCCCCTTAATAAGCTGCCTTATTTCGAGCGCATCCGGTAATTTCCAATTTACCGAAAACCGACTCAACCCTGCCGGCGCACTTGTCATTATGATCGTTTTTTCATTTTTTACCGTGAAAGCTTATATTCGTAAAGCAGCCTGACCCAAACCAGGGCTACTTAACATGAAAAAAGCGACCTTAATAACCCTCATAACTGCGACATCATTTTGCTTTGGTTTCGCTTTTAAGACGATAATCTCTAATAAAGCTAATAATACAAAAATGAAAAAAGTCACAGGAATTGGCGGTATTTTCTTCAAATGTAAAGATCCAAAAGCAGTTAACGAATGGTATAAAACACATCTTGGGTTTGAGACAACCCCATATGGAACAAGCTTTAAATGGCGGGAAAACGATGACAGCACAAAAAAGGGGCTTACCCAGTGGAACCCCTTTAAAGAGAGCACAAAATATTTTGAGCCTTCGACCAAAGACTTTATGCTCAATTATAGAGTAGAGAATTTAGAAGCATTGGTCGAAGAATTAAAGAAGGAGAACGTAACGATCGTCGACAAGATCGAATCATCTGACTATGGAAAATTTGTTCATATTCTAGACCTTGAAGGAAATAAAATTGAACTGTGGGACCCTAAGGATTAGTATGTTGCCTGGTCAACAAGTGTTTGTCGCTGGCCGCCTGGAACCGCCGGAAACTTACATAAGAAACAACCAACAGCGTTATCGGTATGAACATCGGCAGGGCGCCGTGTACATCCTGCACTGCCAGGTGGGACCAGACGCCTCCCACCAGATCGATGGCATAGCCGGCATATCCCCACTCCTTCAGCCTGGGCATCTTTGGCACCAGCAACGCCACTATCCCGATATACTTGGCCGTACCGATCATCTCCAAAATATACAGAGGATAGCCAAGTCGTTGAAATTTGTGAACCATAATGGGGGCGTGGAGGAAATAAAGGGTGGCTGTCACAGTGAAAAAGCAACAGAAGAGGATCGTAGAGACCCAATAAATGATTTTTGTCGTTTTCATGTCCTTATTTTTTTTCAATTTTTACTTCATTATACAGCTCCCCGACAAACCGGTCGGCGCTCGTTCCAAGCCCTGCCGGCAGCGGATTGGCGCCTCCCGGAACCCTGGCGTCATATGACGCCGTGAGCTTCGCGTCCAGCACTTCCTTCAGCGATTTGCCCTCGTCGATCATCCCCCTTACGGCAGTCCGGACACTGACGATCATGTCCTGGTAGGAGAGGAGGTCTGCCCGATGAATGATCCCGCCATGTCCCGGTACCAATACGGTATTGGGACCGGCCAAGGTCAAGAGGGTATCGAGCGCGGCAATCACTCCGCCGAAGTTCCCGCCGTTCCCTCCATCGACGAACGGATAGCCATAGTTGCGATAAAAATCGCCGATCATGATCACATCGGCTTTTTCGAAGCGGACCATGACATCCCCACTGGTATGCGAAGGACCAATAGCGATCAGATCGACAGTCTCCCCGTTCAGCCGGATCGTCACCGGAGCGCCCGAACTCAGGGTCATTACCGGCAGCCGCGCGGGGTCGGTGGAAGAAGCGGCGATACCTACTGCCGCGGGGAAGGGTTTGAGCAGTGTCTCATATGCCTTCTCATGCGCAATGAGTAGGGCGCCCTTCTTCACGAAATAAGGATCGCCGCCGGTATGGTCGGGATGAAAATGCGTGTTGACGAGGAAACGGAATGGCGCCGGGCTGATGGCGCGGACCGCCGCTTCCACCTTTTCGCTCAGCGGCGCATAGCTGGCGTCGACCAATAAGATGCCGTCAGGCCCTGCCAGCACCCCGACTCTGGCTCCGGCTGCTTCGGGATGCCCCGGATCGGTCCCCGGCGATCCGGAAAGCACATAGACATTTGACGAAAGGGGTGTGGTCTTGAAGGTTACCTTGCTATAGTCGATGCCCTGCGCCAGGGCGGAAAGCGAAATAGCGAGCATGATGAACGTGCCGATTGTTTTCATTGTATCGATTTATAAATTTTCCGATACAAAGATGGGAAGAGACGGGCGGCTGGAGAAGGTGTATCACGGTCGGTTAGACAAGATCGGGGCTGAAATAGACAGACCCGCTGCTAGGTATTCGTCAGCCATCCCAGGAATTCGGATGCCTTTTCCTTTCGGACAGTGATGTGGGTGGGATATTCTACATGCAGGTTTAGCAGAAGCTTTCTGGCAAAGTACTGCGACACATCCCTGATAGCCTTTCGGTTGACGAGATGCTGCCGGTCGGCGCGGTAAAAGGGATCTCCAGCCATACCCTCCAGCTCGTCGATGGTTTGCGAGAGGATGTACTTGCCCTTTTTGAAATCAAGGAGATATACCGTTCCATTATGGATGTAAAACAAAGCCACCTCCTCGATCTTTATCGGGATGATCTTGTCTTTAACGTTCACCAGCAAAGACGAGGCTGCCGGCTTCTCTTCTTTCGTCTGCTGAAAGAGCGCGCTGATGCGCTCATAGTCCAGTCCCGGGCTTAGGGTCTCCTTTAGTGACTCATAGCGGAGGATGGCTTCTTCTATCGAGCGCTGGTTCACTGGTTTGAGGATATAGTCGATGCCCCTGTTCCTAAAGGCGTCTATGGCATATTCGTTGTAGGCTGTGCAGAAGATCACCGGCGCCATAGGCCGCAGCTGGTGGAATATATCCATGCTCGACCCATCGCCCAGCTGAATATCACTAAATATCAGCTGATAATGAGGCTGGCCGCCGAACCAGGTCAGGGCCTCCCGGACGGAATGCAGCGTCTTGACGATCGTCCAGTCCTTTCGCAGGGAAGTGATATAGAAACCTAATTCTTCGGCCAGAAGCTTTTCGTCTTCGATGATGACAACATTCATTCGGAGATCATTTTAACGGTGACGCGGAATTGTTTTTCATCCTGCTCTACGGTCACCGGCACGTCGAATAACAGCCGGTAACGTTCAGCCAGATTTTGCAGACCCGTTCCGGGAGAAGATTCCAGGACAAAGCTTTTGTTGACATTGTTCTCCGCTATCAGCAGGTCGCCCTCGTTCCGGAAGCGGATCGACAAGGGGTCTTCTTCTGTCATGTAGTTGTGCTTCACTGCATTTTCCAGCAGGGTCAGGAGGCAAAAAACGGGGATCATACAGTCCAGGTATTTTTCTTCCACTGCCGTGTTAAACTGCAGCGCCTGACCAAACCTGATCTGCTGCAGCTCCGCATAATCCCGGCAAAAATCCATTTCCTCTCTTACCGTCACCGTATCTCGTTTATTATCGAAGCTCCATCGCAGGATCGCGGATAGTTTGACCAGGTATTCATCGGCTAATTTAGGCTCTTTCCGGATCAATGCTTTGGCCGTGCCGATGGAATTGAACAGAAAATGAGGATTGAGCTGACTCTTCAGCGCCTTGTGTTGCGCTTCGAGGTTTGCGAATCTCAGCTGCTGATTCTCGGTATCCAGTTGTTTTTTGGTTTGGCTCAGGAGGATAAAGTTGCTTATCATGTAAACGATGATGTTAATTGAAAGCAGCGTGATAGACCGAACGAGATATTGACGTAGGAGCGACATCGAAGCGGCTTCCTGCGTCTCCAGGAGGGAGAGCAGCAAACCGATCATGATGGTCAGGACCAGCCGTTGCCACCCTAGCTTCGGAAGCCATCTCAGCAGCAGCAGGTGCAGTGCCCAGGTGAAGAGCACATTGCCGCTCATGAGGAGCAACACCCGTTCCAGCGAGCTGGAGGACATGCCAGAAATCAGGAACAGGGGCGTTACCAGTAGCGCCGCTATTACAGGCGAGGTCACCAGCGCGGCATTGACCAGCGGTCGCAATGTTTCATATTTTTCAATACTCATTCCCCGTAAAACTAGAAGATAATTATCGGTATTTCAAATGGTATAATTGACCTGTATCGCTGTCTAACTCATCGCCTCTTATGTCTAATTCGTGCATTTACCGCTTCTGATGCAAGTACCCCATTTTCAGGCCCTTCATGGGGTCTTCTGGCGAATAGAATAAATTGCCGTAATTTATTCTATTTAAATCGTCAATTTAAGCATGGAAGCCCTCGATGAATTGAAAAATTTTCTGCGTGAATTAGCGGGAATGCCAGGTAAGGATCTATCGGTATTGGATGACCTATGTTCGATCAAACGGTACAAAAAGAAAGAGTTGTTTTTGAGGTCGGGCCATATTTCAATTTACTCCGGATATATTGCCGAAGGCGCATTTAGGGAATATTACACAGACAAAAATGGTAGAGAATTCAATAAGGCATTTTGTTTTAAAGGCGACTTTACGGGCTCTTATTATGACCTCCATCGGCAAGAACCGTCATTGGTTACCATCGAGGCACTGACCGACAGCGCGGTTGTGCTAATCAATCACAAAAAATATCAAGAGCTTGTCCAATCCGATACCTTTTGGCTCAGAATATCTCACACAGTAGCCCACAATCTGTTGATGAAAAAGTTTGAAAAGGAATTGCAGCTGCTTACCCTGACTGCCGCCGAGCGTTATGAATTGTTGCAAAAGCGCTATCCGGAATTGGAACAGCTGGTCGCTTCCTATCATATCGCCTCATATCTGGGTATTACACCCATTTCTCTAAGCCGGATAAGGGCCCTGAAGAAAAATTAATATCTTATCATATGTTAATGAATTTTTGCGCGCTAATCTTGAATTTTGCCAGCGTTAGATTAAACGCGACAAAACATAACATCCAATGGATATTCTAAAAACAGCTGGAACTGGGGTACTTACCGTATTATTGGCACTTTTTTTTCTCTATGTTGGCTGGAAGAAGCTAGCAGGCAATGTAGTAACGGCGCAGCATTTTCAGGAATGGGGTTATGCATCCTGGCTTCTTCATGTTGTCGGTTGTCTGGAGTTTATCGGCGCTCTTTTACTCGTATTCCCGGTCACTGCAACAAGCGGCGCTATGCTACTGTCTTTGATCATGGTG
>JAMFRX010000143.1 GCA_026224995.1 Puia dinghuensis | reverse complement strand
GGGCGAAAGTCCTTTGGGCAAACCCATAAATGGCCTGACCATCTTTCCCGCGGGCAAGTACATCTGCATGATCGTCCGCTCGACCGACAACGGCCGGATGGCCGATGGCATGGTCTTCCTCGACCTGTTGGGTCGCACCGATCTGGCCACACAGATCGGCGAGAAATTCGAAAATGCGGCCCTGCAGGAAAAGCTCATGGAGGTGCTGGCCTATATCATTCACCATCCCGAAACCCATAACCGGATAAAGCTGGCGCTGGGCGGCAAATCAGGTCTTCCCATCTCGAGTTAATGTGCTTCCATGAACTTTTAGTGTCCCTGCATGAACTTCCTTACGAAAAAGTCCGCCGCTGCCGCGTATACCGTCACCGAATTGGCAAAATTCATCCAGTGGTGCGTATCGTCGACGATCATGAGCGTCTCATAGGGCACGCCATTCTTCTCCAGCCGGTTGACGAGATCTACGCTTTGGTTGAAGCGTACGTTCCTATCGTCATCCCCCTGGATGATCAGCACTGGTGAGCGCCAGGTGTCGATGGCAGACACCGGAGAAGAGAGCCAGGCCGTCTTCAGGGCCTGTTCGTAATCCGGAGCCTTCTCGTATTTGTCCTTGAATTCTTCGATAAGGGAAGACTGCCCCAGCCAGTCGTGCACTCCATGGAAGTCCACCCCGGCGGAAAAAAGTTTAGAGTCCCGCGCCAGCGCCAGGGCAGTGAGATAGCCGCCATAGGAGCCGCCGTAGATGCCGATCCTGCTGCTGTCTACGAAGGGCTGGAGGCGAAGCCATTTGCCCGCTGCCTTGATATCCTGGTACTCAGATGCGCCGGCGGGGCCGGCATGAGCGGGCTTATGGAAGTCGTAGCCATAACCGATACCCAGGCGATAGTTGACGGCAAGCACGACGAAGCCCAGGCTGGCGAGGTATTGGTTGGCGGCGTATGCGTTGGAATAATAATCCGAATAATGCCACCCCAGCAGCATCTGTCGCGGCGGACCGCCGTGGACATAGACGATGGCCGGCTTTCGGGCAGCGCCGCCGGTGGGGACGAACAGGTCTCCGTGCACGATGAATCCGTCCGGGGTCTTGAGCATGACCATTCGCGGCGTGACGAGCTTGTCCTGTGGGAAGTCCGCCGGGATCTTATCGGCGCACAGGAGCCTGACAGCTTTGTCTTCCAGGTTCATGACGGCCGGCAGGGGTGGCCGTTGCGGTGTGGCGCTGAGGAAGGCGATGGTCTTACCGTCACCAGTAGCCGCAGGAGTCCACTCCAATCCCGTTCCCGGCGTCAGCACCTGCATATCTGGTTTGTTCACGCTCACCAGAACGACGTGTCTTCTGTCGATATCGTCCGGGGTTTCGCCGGCATTGGCGCTAAAGAGGAGGTGGCGTCTGTCGGCCGTGAGCCGGATATGTTCGCACATAAAGTTGCCGGACGTGAGGAGGACGGGGTTGCCGGACGTGAGCAGGGCGGGCGTGGCGCCGGCAGCATCCAACGAGTACAAATGGGGCCAGCCGTCCTGGTAAGAAAGGAAGACGATGCTATTGCCCGCTGCCCAGTGCAGGTTTGCTTCGCCGTCGGTGGAGGGGAAAGAACCGCGGAGCGTCTTGGGCGACTTCCATAGCAGCACGGCCTTGCCGCTTGCCGTATCCACGGTATAGATGCTCCAGGCGCTGGGCTTATTGACCAATAGGGAGTCCGGCGCGCCGCCCCTGCCTGGCCGGCGGATGAATACGATGCGGCCGCCATCGGGGGACCACTGCGGTGACTCGTCGCGGCTAAAGCTGGGAGCCATCCATTGGAGGACGGGAGCCCCTACTGTATAGATACCGATGATCGAATGGTCCATGCGGTTGGCTACGAAGAGCAGGCGGTGGCCGTCGGGGGACCATTGCAGGCTGCTTACGTTGCCGCGGGTAGTAAAGAGGTTTTTGGGGGTGGCCGGGCCGGTGGCAGCGGTTGCGCCAGGGCCTGCGGCGGCGGCCGTGTCCAACGGGGACGACCAAACCTGCCCGCTCTTTATAAAAGCTACGGACTTACCATCCGGCGCGAGGGCCGGCTCGTCGCCTTCCGATATGAACTTCACTTTGCCACCGGCAAACGGGATGCTGACGACCTGTACCTTGGAAGGCTCGGTGCTGAATGCAGGATTCACCGGCTGGTCGTCGCCCCAGTTTGCGCCATGATCCCCGCCACGCACGAAGACCACCCATTGTCCATCGGCGGTGATGCTAAGGCTTGAGATCTCCTGGCCATCGTCTTTTGAAAAATCGGTGAGCTTGCGGGGAGAAAAGGCGGGGCCTTCTGCTACATACACATTGCGGCACCCTTCTTCGTCCATCGCCCAGGCGATGCGCGCGCCTGTTGCCGAAGTCGTGAGCTCAGTGGGGAAAGGATATTTCTTAAATGGAAGGAAAGAGCTCTTCTGCCCCACCACATTCAATGGCAGCAGGAGCAACAACAGGTATTTTCTCATGTTTTGGCCGGGCTTTGTAAGGAAATTACAACTTTTTCCTAAGGCAAAAAAAATGTTAAATCGGAAGCAGGCCGACAAAAATGATACGAAGCTGTTCGTACTTTAGAAAAAAACAACAAATGAGAAAAACTGCTATCTCCTTCCTGTTTGCCGGAAGCCTATTGTTTACCGGCGCCGGAACCATGGCCCAGACAAAAATGGGCTGCATCAGCGAAAGTGAGCTCCTCAGCTCTATGCCGGAAGTCCGGAAGGCCGACACTACCCTGGCGCAATACAAGGAGGCGCTGGAACAACAATTCGATGCCTTTAAAACGGAGTATAGCGCGCAGGTTTCCCTGCTTACCTCCCGCGATACCGGGAAATTCACCCGGCCGCAGCTGGAGCTGAAGCGCAAGAGCCTGGCGGAGCTGCTGGCAAAGCTTCAGGGATTCGATCAGCAGGCGGGGATGCTGCTGGACCAGAAGAAAAGCGATCTCTTCCAGCCCATTCAGAAAAAGGCGGAGGATGCCATCCAGCAGGTGTCGAAGGACTACGGCTATGCCTATGTTTTCGAGAAGGATAACCTGCATGCCTATCCGCCTTCCGACGATATCCTTCCGTTGGTCAAGAAAAGGCTGGGGCTTCAGTAAGCTGAGAGGCGATCGCAGGTGCAGGCTGACGGCCGGCGGCCAGGTCTAACCGGCTAGCTCGCGTATACGTGCCAGATGGTGTGCATCATGCTCTGCTGCGAAATAGGCGTGATCGATCAGCCGCATTGGCTGCTGCATGCGCGGATGCAGGCTCGTCCGGCTTTGGTCCAGCGCGTCCATGCCCGCCAGCAAGGTTAGGGTGGCCTGCCGCTCTGCGGAGAAAAGCTCCAGCAGTGCCGGGACGGTCCAGGCATTGAAACCAGCATCGGAGGTCGCTTTGTTATCGAGGTCGGCAGGGGTAAGGGTGGGCTTACAGGCCTGGATATCCAGGAAGCGGACATACCAGATCTTTTCCAGGATGCTCAGGTGTCCCGCATGTTCCTTTATGGACCAGGCGCCTTGAGGCTTAAGGATCAAGATGTTCTCAGGCAGGCCCGTGAGGAGCTCGCGTAGTGCATCAGGCGCTTGTTGCAGCCTTTTATGAATGAAGGGATATTCTTCCGGGCCGAAATCGAAGGCGAATTTCCGGTCGAACCATTTTGTTGTATCCATGAGCCAAAGGTCAGGAAAAATCCCAGGAAAAATCAGACAGGTTGGACCTCGTTGACCACTACATAGGCGTTCATGAACCGCAGGCGGTTGAGTCGTTGGATGGCCAGCTGACCGCACTGGGGTTCCATTTCAATATACCCGAAACCGAGGGAATGACCCGTGGTGTCGCTACAAATGATCCTGGAGGAACGAACCATCCCATAAGGGAGGAAAAGCTCAGCCAGATGACGCGCAGTCGTCATTCTATTTAAGTTGCCAATGTAAATCTGCATAAAAAGGTTTTGTGCGATGGCGATTTATATGTGCGAACTGGCGGTAGGGCTGACAAACAGATCAGACGATAAAAGGCGGTCATGTTGATAAAACTAAGGTACGGAATAAGGGTGGAAGTAACGATGGAAGATTTATTAGGCATCTCCATTTATAATGTTTATCTTTATGAGTATTATTGAGATGTACAACATTAAGTAATCGATTCGTTTTTTCGCTTCCATTTACGCAATCCCGTTTCTTCTACTTTTTTTGAATTAGCTCAGTACTTTAATTAACTATCAATTACACAGTAATGAACATGTATGTTTCCAACCTGGGTTTTCAGGTTACCGACGAAGAGCTGAAATCTTTATTTGCCAAATTTGGCGAAGTTACCTCAGCGAAGGTCGTTATGGACAGGGAGACGGGAAAGTCCCGCGGTTTTGGTTTTGTAGAAATGGCCGATAAGGCAGCCGAAGAAGCTATGAAGGATCTGGATGGCACGCAGTTGGATGGCCGTTCTATTTCGGTGACCAAGGCTAGGCCCAAAACGGACAACCGGAGTGGTGGTGGTGGTGGTTCCTTTTCGCGCGATCGTGGTAACCGCTGGTAGATGTCCGAGATTTGCCGCTAAAGATTTCACAGATAAGAGAAAGCCTCCGAATCAATGGTCCGGAGGCTTTCTTGATAAGCCGTTATCCTGTTTAATCAGCTCTTATTAATAAGGATCAATTATATTCTTCGCCGCGCTGGAATGCATCGAAAGCGGCATGTACTTCCTGCACAATGTTGTCTGGAAGTCCGTTAAGCTTCAATTTCTCCCAGGAGATCGTTGCGGGGAAAAATTGGTCGAGGCTTTGATGATGATTTCTAAGGAAGTCACGTTTTTCCATCGGCCAGCGTGGCTCGCCTTTTTCAAAGAAGTCAATAAACTTCACTTCAACGGAACTGAAATTCCTTTTTAGCAGATCGATACCGGAGACTTTTTTAATCATGATAGCCTAAAGGTAAGCAAAAGAAGTGCCATAGCATAGCTTTCCTTTAATACATAAAATATGCATCGGTCAATTATAACAGGCTCGGGATGTTATATCCCGGAAATAGTAGTCAAAAACAGTGACTTCCTGGCGAATGTCTTTTACACAGAAGACGGCTTCCTTCTCGACACGCCCGTTGCAGATATCGTAGACAAGTTCAGCAAGATCACTGGTATCAGAGAGCGCCGTTATGCACCGGCGGGAATGCTCGCATCGGACATGGCTACCAGCGCCGCGGAGCTGGCTATCGCCGACAGTAATATAGACCCACAGGAAATCGACCAGATCATCGTAGCGCATAACTTCGGTGACATCGGTCATGATAGTTCCCAAACGGATATGGTCCCGTCGCTGGCCAGCAGGGTAAAGCGGAAACTGGGTATCTCGAACCCGGCCTGTATTCCTTATGACCTCATATTCGGCTGCCCCGGCTGGCTCCAGGGGATCATTCAGGCCGATGCCTTCTTCAAGGCCGGAATAGCCAGGACCGCGCTGGTCATCGGCGCAGAAGCCTTATCCCGTGTAGTAGATCAGCACGATCGGGATGGGATGATCTTCTCCGACGGCGCCGGAGCCTGCATCCTCGAATACAAGAACGTAGAAGACCCCGGCATGGGTGTCCTCGCTTCCAGGGTCCGTTCCGACTGCGGGCCCGAGACGGAATATATCTATATGAACGGGACACATAACCCGGGAACGACACAGGATGCCCAATATATTAAGATGAAAGGCCGCAAAGTTTATGAATATGCCTTACGTCACGTACCTTCAGCGATGAAGGAATGCCTGGATGCCAGCGGATTCGGCATCGCAGACCTTAAAGCCGTGTTTATTCACCAGGCCAACGAAAAAATGGACGAAGCCATCATAAAGAGCTTTTATGGGTTATACGGAGTCACCGACGTCCCGGCGCAGGTGATGCCGATGTGCATCCAATGGCTCGGCAACAGTTCCGTCGCCACCATCCCGACCCTGTTTGATCTCGTGAAAAAAGGGACGATGGCTGGTTTTAATATCGCCAAAGGCGATATCATTCTTTTTGCATCAGTAGGAGCAGGTATGAATATCAACGCAGTGTGCTATGGTTGCAGCTAAATAAAAAGAGATAACTTATGACAATTGAACAGATCGAGAAATTTATCGCAGTTAACAAAGAAGAGTTTAAAGAGCCTATTAAGATCTTTTTCAAGACCAGAGGTACGGTCGAAGGGATCTTTATCATCACGCAGGATTTTACTGAGCTCAAGAGGAAGAATTTCTGGCGTATAGTGTCATCGAAGAATTTAGACGATTACCGCAAGTCCAAGGACATGGGTCTGTCAAGGATCTTCAATGGCTCTGAATTTACCAAGCTTTCGCAAAAATAGTTAACGACCAACGCAGGTCAGTAATAGTCGCTTGGTAGCTCGCTCACTGAAATGGTCATTCCGTTGAGTACCGTTTTATGCAGCGAAACAATCGCCTGCCTGGCCTGCGCCTCCACAGGCATGTTAACGTGTCCGCTTTTTAAAGACCGGCCATTCAGCATATTCCTGTTCACCTCTGCAGAGTCGACGTTCCCGTAAGGGGCAAATAACTTTCTTATTTCAGAGTCGGTGGTATCAAGGCTAATATTGGCAATTCGAATGTTCATGAGAAGATTATTGGACACTAAATGTAGGCTATTTTAGCCGATCAGCAGCCCCCTTCTTGACCATTCGCTCCAGGATCCCACATACAATTTAGGTTCCGTGATACCCGCGCTCGCCATGCCCAATAACGTATGGCAGGCCGTAACACCGGATCCGCAGTGGACGATCACATTTTCCGGCTCGGTCTCGCCCAGAGCAGCGTGGTAGAGCTTTTGAAGCTCCTCCGACGGAAGGTACCTGCCGTCTTCGCCCATGTTCTTCCCATAAAATAAATTTTCCGCGCCGGGGATATGCCCCGCGACAAGATCTATGGGTTCAGTGCGGCCCAGGTAACGCGCTTCTTCCCTTACATCGATAACCATGCGGTTTTTATCGGCGGCAGCAGCAGCGGCCTCGTCGAGCGCTACGGTACCCTCATAGGCGGCGGGAACGGGATAGTTGCTTTTCGCCGCCGCGGGTCTGTAATCGTCAGTACTCAGCTTGATGCCGGCATCCAGGGCAGCTTTCAACCCACCATTTACTACCTGGACCTTCTTATGCCCAATGGCCCGCAGCATCCACCAGAGCCGCGCCCCGCCCATTGCCGCAGCCTTGTCGTCATATACGATCACGTGACTGCCGGGCGTGAGGCCCCAGCTTGTTAAGGTCTTTGCAAAGGCTTCCAGCGAAGGCAGGGGATGCCGCCCGCCATAAGCAGGATCGGCGGGCTTTTGGCTAAGGTCGCCATCCAGATTGGCGAACACGGCATTAGGCAGGTGCCCGGCCAGATAGCGCTGGTGCGCATCGGCGCCCGCACGTACATCGACGATAATGGTTTTCGGATCGGCTAACGCCGGATCGTTGATCTCGATTAATGGTGACATTGTTTTCGTTATTTATCTTCTTTAATAGCTTTCATCCCCTTGGTCCATCTTTGTAACTGACCCAGCATCAGCGTCGTCGCCCCGATGATCTGTTCATTCGGCAAAAAGGCCCCGTCGTCCGTCACGAACTGGTTGATATTGGGAATGGGAACGAATTCACCGAGCGCCACGCATTTCAGGGACAGCAGGTCGCTCTTCAAGGTCTGTATTGCCCGCACCCCGCCGAAAGCGCCGATGGAATAGCCGACTACTCCGGCCGGCTTATACGCCCACTCGTGCAACAGGTATTCCAGCGCATTCTTCAGGGAGGCCGGATAGCTGTAATCATATTCCGCCGTCACGAAGATGAAGGCGTCGGCTTCTTCGATCTTTGCGCTCCATTGCTTGGTATGCTCGTGCTCGTATTGCTTCATCCGCGGATGTGCCGCTTCATTCATCAGGGGTAGATCGATCTCGCCGAGGTCCAGTAATTCTGCGGTAAAAATGCCTTGCTTTTGAACTTGCTCCAGGATCCACTTGCCGACTAGCGGGCCTTTCCTGCCGGGGCGGACGGTGGAGGTGATGATCTTTACATTGTACATGCTAAATTGGTTATATCGGTAAACGAGCTGCAATTTACTGAAATGAAACCATTGATTCATCCTGCGTTGCTTTCAAAAAAATCGCTTATTTCACCGATTGCGGTCTTGGTACACCTGAAAATAAGATCATGCAAGTCGGTTCCGGAACTCTGCAATGGATCAATGGCTTTTACAAGGGTGGTTCTCATTTTAAAAAGTTCCGCCCGGTCTAATTTTGTCGACCCCTTTACCAGTTCAAGTTTCATCCGCTGCTCTTGTTGATCTTGTTTGGGTTTAAATATCCCATTCAACTGACTGCATTGGTCGCAGGTGCCATTTTTGTTTACCAAGGCACACCTGTTGTCAAAAATGCTGGTCATGGTATCCCTGGCGTAAATCAAGAGGTGTTTTACTGTTCCTTCCGTTTTATCGAGTATGAGGCAGATCTCTTTGACGGAGAAATCATAAACGTCTTTTAAGATCAGCGCTACCTGATTTTCGATGGGTAAGGTCTTCGAAATGCAGGTGAAACAAAAATCGATATGTTCCTTCATTTCGTAGGCCCCGGCGTTGGAAGTCTGGTGGACAATCCTGAAGGCCTGGCCGATCTCTTCTGTGCCGATAGCCAAATTCGCTCCCTGATCCTGAGCGTCGGCCGGCCATCGCTTTAATTTCCTCAAGTGATCATAGGCCAGGTTGGTTGCTATTCTGAATACCCACGTCTTGAGGGAGGAGTCCTGGTTGAAGGTGGATATTTTGTCAAACGCCCTGATGAAGGTGTCATGTGTCAGGTCTTCCACATCGTTCCGATCAGTGAGTAAGCGATAGAGATATGATCTCAATTGATTTTGAAATTCAGCGAACAATATCTGGAACGAATTGATATCGCCGCCCAACGCTTTCTTAAGGATTTCTTCTTTTTCCATTGATAAATATATTACAATACATTAAGTTTTCCGCAATCCACGTCTACAATATGACTGTTGAATAGTACCCCGTTCTCAGAAGCCAGGAAGACGGCCGTCTCGGCTACCTGCTTCAATGTCGGCACCGATCTCAGGATATCAAATTTTTTATATTGCGAAGTCATTTCTTCCTGGGAAATGCCCAGGTGTTGGGAAAAATCACTGATCATTTCCGAGATCTTATGTGACTCGTAAATGGCGCCGGAGCAAATGCAGGTCACATGATCCCATGCTTGCCGAACTCGGCAGCCATTACCCTCGTCAATCCTTCAATAGCCGCACAGGCGGAGGCGAATCCAGCCATATTAGGGGTCTTGGTCCTCGACATAGATGCATTGAACAGTAAGATGGTGCCCTCGGACCCCGATTGGATCATCTGCCTTGCGGCGGCCCGGGAAGTAAGGAACTGCGAGCCACAGATCCTTTGCAAAGGATTCAGGAATTGCTCGAAAGTGGCCATTGTCGAGGGCGTGCCGCTACCTGCATCCCTGTAGTAGCTCCCGATGCCATTGAATACAACATCCAATTTTCCGTTGTCGGCAACAATTTTTTGTAAATAGGTCTCGATCTCTGCCTCGTTCAACGCGTCCACTTTTCCTGCTTCCGCCTGGCCGCCGCCTGCTTTGATCTCGTCGGCAAGGGCTTTTACGGCGGTGAGGTTACGGCCGGTGACATACACTTTTGCGCCGTGTTGTGCAAATGACCGGGCAACTGCCCCGGCAATTTCTCCGGATGCCGCGAATACTACTGCAACCTTGTTTTTTAACGTCTCCATTTTTATCGTGTTTATCTTTTGGACGTATGGGCGATGCAAAACGGTCGGGATTTTTGTAAAATAATTAGTATAATTTTTAATACCTTTACATAGAGCGAATTAAGAAATATGTCCGCAGCACATCCATTAAGTAACATTCAGCAGGAGCTACTCAAGCTTTATTCCGCCGATATCTCGGACGCTGATCTGCTGCACATAAAACGCTATCTCGCGAAGTACTTTGCTTTTAAGGCCATAGGCGAGGCAGACCAGGTTTGGGACGAGAAAGGTTATACCAATGAAACCATGAATCAATGGCTAAATGAAGACCAATCTCCCTATGG